>JABDQZ010000114.1 GCA_013041975.1 Gammaproteobacteria bacterium | reverse complement strand
GTCTGTTCGGGCGATTAGCTACTTTTGAGGTCGTTTTGGGCATGTGGCAGTCCTGGCAGGAAGCCGGGGTGCTGCCAGTATCGCTAAAATCAGAGTTTTCCCACTCGGTATAGGGGGTCTGCTCGGGAAATTCTGTTTCCGGCGTCGTGCTGGCGAGATCACCATTGGCATCAACAAAAGGCGTAGATAGTTCATGGCAGGTGGCACAGAGTTCGGAGGTAGAGATATGTGCGCTATAGGTAGGCGTATAACCGGAACCCGTTCCACTAAACATTGGATTGATGGAAACGTCGTCGTACTGCCCATAGATACTTTTGCTATCGTTAATCTTGTATTCTCCGGAAAATCCATCCAATGTTCCTAAACTGTCATCATCGGTAATCTGGTGACATAAGGTGCAACTCACGCCATTCAGCGCAGCATCATGCATTGCGTTTGTATTATCCAGAATCCCCTCAGAACCGAAAAGCTCAATATCTTCATCTTGACTTATAGTGATCTCGTAATTCGCCATGGGGGCATGGCATTTTGTACATTTATCGTTGATAACAGTTGTCAGGTATGGATTTCGCTCGAGTTCACTGGCCACTTTTGCCTTCCAGAATGGATCCTTGGAGGCATTGGCCATCATTGAACCACTCCAGTCACTTACGATCGAGACATTGTCGCCGCTGGTATCTGTGAGGTTGTCATGGCACTCGATACAGTTACCTGAGCCGGAGAAATGTAGAGTGGTAAATTTATCATATTCAGCATGAATAACTTGTGTGTACAAGCAAAGGATAATTGAAAAATTTAAGCCAATGTATTTCATACTTATTGATTTCATCTGTTGATTAGTATGTTTATAGCTTTTTTATGTAATTTTGCCATGACACAGCACAATAGATGGATATAAATATCGATTGCAGTTATAGCAATGTCCAATTTTCAGATTTTGGTATTGTCATCAATCTAGCTAAGTCCTTTTTAAGCAGACTCTTCGCCACAGCATGTCTTGGGTCAGGTTAATACAGGTCGGTTTACAGCCAGGCTGAAAACTAAAAAGCCACCTGCAAAGAGGTGGCTTTTGATTTCAATAACGATCGCTTAGATCATTACCATGAGAGTGTTTTGACCTGCGGATCGAAGAGAATTCCCTGAACCAGTTCAGGATTACCCATTTTTACACCTTCGATAAAATCGTCTTTTGTTAATCCAGCCGCTTTCGAGCATGCACCACATGCAATCACAATCCCGCCATCAGCGATAAAGTCTTTCAGCATATCCTGAATGGATTTTCCATCTTTGGCCATCAAACCATGTACGTGAGAAGCACGTTTTTTATCTATCAGGTATATGCCTCTTACATTCATCCAGATAGCAACCGGCTTATAGCCATTTTTTAGTACTTTTTGGTGTGCAAATAAAATAGCTTTTGCGGCTGCCCAGGTATCATCTGTCGTCAGGTTTACAAACAGTCCACCTTTGGATTCAGCAAAAGCCGTATTGGTAAAAATTGCCAGAAAAACAGCAAAAACCACTGAAGAAAGTTTTTTCATCACAAGTCCCAAGTTGATTACATAGAATCAGCGATTTTATCGTTTGAATTAATAAGGAAGTATGTGGCAAATTGTCGCAATGTTGTTTTCCAAAATTGTATAGTCGACCAGACTGGAAAATTGCCCGCTGAGCTCAGGATAGAGAAAAACTCATCCCCTTTTGATAGGGGTGCCATTTGGCGATGTCTACCTGGATCTTTCCAATGCCCAGTTTGTGTAGCCACTTGGCGCAGGCATCCAGTGTGGACCATGTCTTTAATTGGCCAGAGTTGGTTTCGATGTTATGTTCACCGGTAGGGGTTGTGACTCGAATGTAAAGCTGGCTACCACTGGCTGTGATGAAAACTTTCTTGATGGCATTGGCATCAGCCAGTGCAAGCATTGTCTTTTTATCCACGCAGCATCTCCTATACAAGTACAGTGGTTTGTCTGGGTTTCAAGATAGGCTATTGAATTTACAAAATATAATGTACTACATTATATAAATAATGTAAGTCATTGAAAATATATGTCAAGTTGCTTTTTTTGTTTTTGGGTTTTTAGGCAGGATTACTGTTGATTAGTTTGCAAGGCATGTCTAAAGTCATCGGTAGTGAGAGTGACATGATTTTCTTGATTGAGAGTGGAGAATAATGAAAACATCGATCGTTATAGTGTTACTGATCATCTTGATGGTGCCGGTGATCTATCTGTTTTATCTGGGAAAAAAATCCGAGGCTGGTGGCGCACCCGGGTTAATTGAAAACCAGCTGACGAAATGTCCGGGTACGCCGAACTGTGTTTGTAGTGAATACAGTGATGATGTTGAGCATTTCATTGATCCTGTTCATGGTATCGATACGCTGACTGCAGAATCCATTGTAAAGCTTGTGGAGCAGCTGGGCGGCCAGGTTAACAGTCGAACCGATACCTATGTTTCAGCCATTTTTGTTTCCAGGTGGTTCGGTTTTGTGGACGACGTTGAATTTCGTATCGATGAGCAAAAAGGCATCATACATATTCGATCAGCTTCCAGAGAAGGGCACAGCGATCTGGGTGTAAACCGGCAGCGCGTAGAGAATATTAAAAAGTCGTTGCAGGCTATGGAATAAGCCCCATAGTAGCCCTGGTTATGCTAGTCGGTACTTATACGCCAATCCAGCATTTCACCTGCCTTGTAGGGAGATACCGCCAGAGGTGGATGTCCAATGGAAGCGGGTACTTGTTGTGGCTTTTTCACTAATCTGACTTTCTTATCGTTAATCGGCAGACCATAAAATGCCGGTCCATTTAACGCAGCAAATTTTTCAAATTGATCCAGTGAGTTTTCTTCGTCAAACACCTGCACATAGTTTTCCAGCGCATGCGGGGCACTGAAAATTCCTGCACAGCCGCAGGCGCTTTCTTTATCGCCAATGGCGTGCGGGGCAGTGTCGGTTCCGAGGAAGAATTTTTTATTACCGGAAATGGCGGCTTTTCTCAGGGCCAGTCGATGTTCTTCACGCTTGGCGACCGGTAGGCAGTACAGGTGTGGTTTGATACCACCGACCAGCATGTCACTGCGATTAATTTGCAGGTGATGGACGGTGATCGTCGCACCAATATTATCTGCTTGTGCCTCGACAAAGTCTGCAGCGTCTTTGGTCGTGATGTGTTCAAACACCACATTCAGCTCTGGCATATCTTTAATTAGCGGCTGCAAAATGGTTTCGATAAATACGGCTTCCCTGTCGAAGATGTCGACATCCGGGCTCACCACTTCACCGTGAACGAGCAGCGGCATGCCAATGCTTTGCATGGCTTCAAGTACAGGATAAATTAATTTGATGTTGCTAACCCCGGCGGCTGAGTTGGTGGTTGCATTGGCTGGGTAGAGTTTTGCCGCGGTGAAAATACCTTCACTATGACCCGTCTGGAGTTCCTGGGGATCGATAGTATCGGTCAGATAAGCTGTCATTAACGGCTTGAAACCCGGGTAATCGCTGGTTGCTTGCAGGATGCGTGCTTGATACGCAGCGGCCATGGCCGTTGTCGTCACCGGGACTTTGAGGTTCGGCATGATGATGGCACGTCCAAACTGTCGCGCCGTGTATTGGGCAACTTGCTTCAACATCTCGTCGTCGCGCAAGTGAACATGCCAATCGTCAGGTTGAGTAATTGTGAGTGATTCCATCGCCATGCTATCTGCTTCCTGTTTTGGTTCAGCTGATTATACCGCTTGAATCAGTATTGAAAACGGATAGATAGTTAAAATTTGCGACCTTGATCGCTAGGGAAGGTGGCCAACCTTAACTAGAATCAGGGTTTCCTCTTCAACCCTAGGGTAGTGCGTACTCATGTGAGGACTGCGAATCCAGCTGCCGGCTGGATATTCTCCATGCTCATCGATAAACCGGCCCTGCAGTACCACGATTTCTTCACCGCCAAAATGGGTATGTGGTTGGAATTCCTCGTTTTCAGGCCACCACACTAAAGCTGTACTTTCGGTAAGGTAGGTATGCAGCGGGCAAACCTTGAGATTACCAATGCCTTGGCCCCATTGCTGTTGCTCGGGTCGCAACACGGCTTTTTGTGTGTCATCTGGTTTAAACTGCTCAAGTTTAACAAACAGCTTACAGCCAACTTCAGTAAACGGCTGGTGACTGGATCCTGGAGGGTTGCGTAAATAGGTACCAGCCGGATAGTCGCCAAACTCATCCGAAAACACACCTTCCAGTACATAAATTTCTTCGCCCTTGGGGTGTGTATGTTGAGGAAAACTGGCACCCGCCTTAAATTCAACAAAACTGGTCGTATGTCCAGACTCTGGGGCGATTCGTTCCAGGGGGATGCGGTAAACGCCGTCTGCGGGACTGGTGATCCACTGCTGCTCATCGGTCAAGACGCAGGCCACCTCCTCGAAATCCATGTTCAGAGT
>JABDQZ010000111.1 GCA_013041975.1 Gammaproteobacteria bacterium | reverse complement strand
GAATCCCTGCACCCAAAATATCATGGTAAAAATCAGCATCGAGGCAAGGGAGGCAATACGTACAATCCTCATACGGTGACCGTAATGATCACCGATCCAGCCCCAGATGTTGGGAGCAATGATTTTGGTTGCCATGGGAATGGCCATTAACTGGCCAATTTCAAGTGCAGAATATCCCAGGGATTTGAGGTACAGCCCCCAGTAAGGTACCAACGCGCCGAGAACGGCAAAATAGAAAAAATAAAAACTGGAAAGACGCCAGTATGGCATCAGCAATTTTGTCCCTTCAGTCTTTTGAAGCAGGGATTACCGGAGTATTAACTTCCACTCCACCGTTTTGCCCCCGCTGACGCAATACATGATCCATCAGCGTAATCGCCAGCATTGCTTCACAGATAGGCGTTGCGCGAATACCGACACAGGGATCATGACGCCCCTTGGTAATCACATCCGCTTCATGACCTTCGACATCGACGGTATGACCACTTAGGCGGATTGACGAGGTTGCCTTGAAAGCCACTTTGGCAACAATATTCTGACCGCTGGAAATCCCGCCAAGGACGCCACCGGCATTGTTGCTCAAAAAGCCTTCGGGTGTCATTTCATCGCGATGCTCTGTGCCTTTTTGGGTAATGCATTCAAATCCAGCACCAATCTCAACCCCCTTGGCAGCATTGATACTCATCAGTGAGTGGGCGATTTCAGCATCAAGTCGGTCAAAAACCGGCTCACCGATCCCAGCAGGTACACCTTCCGCCATAACGGTAATCTCAGCGCCTATAGAATTACCTTCCTTACGCAAGGCATCCATGTAGTCTTCCATTTCCTGAACCGCGCTTGCTACCGGGCTAAAGAACGGGTTCTGTTCGACCTGTTGCCATTTTTCTTCGGTCAGTTTTCCAACGTCTGGCCTGATGGGTCCCAGTGCAGAAAGATAACCCCTGACCTTGATGCCATGCTGATGCTCCAGGTATTTTTTGGCAATGGCACCTGCAGCAACACGCATGGCCGTCTCACGTGCTGAGGAACGCCCCCCTCCACGATAATCACGCACACCGTATTTCTGAATATAGGTATAGTCAGCATGACCCGGGCGAAACTTGCTGGCAATATCGCCATAATCTTTGGAGCGCTGATCGGTATTGTGAATGATCAGACCAATGGGTGTACCGGTGGTTTTTCCTTCAAACACACCGGACAGAATCTGCACCTCGTCGGCTTCTCGGCGTTGCGTAGTATGGCGCGAGGTTCCTGGTTTGCGACGATTCAGATCCGGCTGAATATCAGCCTCAGTGAGTTCAACTCCCGGGGGACAGCCATCGACAATACAGCCAATTGCCAGGCCATGACTTTCACCAAACGAGGTTACCGTAAAGAGTTTTCCTATGGTGTTTCCTGACATTTACTTAAGCCACTGATTGACCTGTTCCAGGTCTTTGACAGAAAGTGTACCCGCAGCCTGTTTCAACAACAGCCCGTTAATAATGTAGTCATAACGAGCCTGAGCATAATCATTGATAGTTGAATAAAGATTTCGCTGACTGTTCAACACATCCACAATCGTTCTGGTACCCACTTCGAAACCTGCTTCAGTTGCTTCCAGAGCACTTTTACTGGATTTACGTGTCGCCTCAAGAGCCTTTACCTGGCTAATACTGGCAATAACACCTCGATAGGCATCGCGAACCTGGCGCGTGACGGCTCGTTTTTGTTGTTCTACACCGTATTGCGCAGCTTCAAAATCCAGTTGCGCTTTTTCAGTCGATGCAGTCACCCCACCCCCACTATAAAGCGGCAATGCCAGTTGCAGACCAATCGTTGTGGTGTCCAGGTCAGATCCAGTATTAGAAGAGGTACGGGATAAAGCATGCGAACCTACCAGGTCTACCGTTGGATAATGCCCACTGCGTTTAACCTCAATCTCTTTCTGAGCGACTTCACTGTTATTTTTTGCAGCGATCACGTTCGGATTTTGTTGCAGGGCTTTTTCCGTCCAGGTGGCAAGATCAGCGGGATCCGGTTTTGCCAATTCCAGTTTTTCTGCCAGCTGATTAAGTGAGAACTCATGATTACCTACAATCTCCCGTAACACTTCATTTGCATTATCCAGAGCATTTTCAGCATTGATCTGATTAGCCGTAGACTGATCGTAAGCCGCCTGGGCTTCGTATACCGCAGTAATAGCAATCAACCCGACTTCGAAACGTTGTTTGGCCTGTTCCAACTGGCGTTCAATCGCTTTTCTATCAGACAGAACCAGGTCCAATGTATCTTGAGCAGAAAGCACATCAAAATAAGCTCGAGCCAAACGCACGATTAAATCCTGTTCGGCAGAGAGAAAGTCAACGTCAGCTTTAGC
>JABDQZ010000104.1 GCA_013041975.1 Gammaproteobacteria bacterium | reverse complement strand
TTCTTGAGCTGCCTTGTCTGTAAGGCTTTTAGGGTGTATCGAAGGAAAACTTTCTCCAACAGGTACGATGGTTGATTCGGTAAAATGCTCATTCGCGAATGAGTAAAAACTGATCAGACCATCTTGCAAAAAGCCTTCGCCGCAGATCTGGTATGATTTTCTTGAGACATATTCTTCAATAATAACTTTTTTTGATATTGAGTACTCTGCCGCTTTTGAAATAGCGTCAGCCAACTTGTTTCGGTCATCTGTAATCGATATGCCTTTACACGCATTAGCATCAACAGGCTTAACTACAAGTTTTTTTGAAAAACCGGATAATTCTGCATCAATTAAATTTTGGTCTAACTGGTCTAAAGAGTCTATTGTCAGACTCTTGGGGTAATAAAAACCGTTTTTCTTCTGAAATTCTCTGAAACGGTTTTTATTTGTCAATGTCACTACAGAATCATACGGATTACCTGGTAACCCCAGGTTTTCGGATATATAGGCTGCGGTAGGAGCTGAAACATCAGATCCGTAACAAACAACGCCATCAATATTTTCTTCACGTGCAATTGCGAGAATATGATCTTTCTCTGTCGTGCTTACGTTGTATGACCTGTTTGCGATACGGTGTCCAGGGTTATCTGGCCGGTTGTCGCAGGTGATAGTGAAATAGCCTCTGCTGTTGGCATATTCAATGGGGGAGAGCTGTTGGAAAGAAGCTCCTAAAAAAATGATTTTTTTCATTTTAGTCGTTGTATTGCGTAAATAATATATGCCATTCATATGTTGGTTAAAAAGGTAATTCTATATAATAGTTTGTCGTATTATCATATCGTAATAAAACTAATTGCTCCTGGGGTTAATCCTTGAATGTGCTTTGGCAAAAAAATGACTACCAAAACAGATGCTGAAATGCTTTCTTCTCTAGGTTTGCAACAGTATTTTACCTATATCCTTATGACGGTACCCGGCAAGGGATTTGGAGATCGGACTAGACGTTAAGATGATGAATTTTAAATATTTTATTTTCGCAATCAGCCTGGTTTTTGTAACAGAAAACCTGTCAGCTTCTGTAGTAGAACTGAATGGCAATTTTATTCAGGGAAGTCTCATTACAGGTGCAACATTACCCGGCACCCAAATCATTCATGACGGCAAATCCGTTCGTGTATCCAAAACCGGAAACTTTGCCATCGGCTTCGGCCGCAACAACAAACCCGATTCTCAACTCGAAGTAACCTTCCCAGACGGCTCTAAACTAACAAAAAGCCTCAAGGTCAAACAACGCCAATACAAAATCCAGCGCATCGATGGCTTGCCGCCATCCAAAGTCACACCCAGAAAGCCTGAAGTGCTCAAGCGCATTCGTGATGAAGTGGCCATGGTGAAAAAGGCCAGAAAACTAGATGACCCCCGCCTGGATTTTCTGGAAGGCTTTGACTGGCCGCTAACGGGTCCAATTTCCGGTGTTTACGGTAGCCAGCGAATTCTTAATGGTAAGCCCCGCCGTCCTCATTATGGTGTTGATGTGGCCGCTCCTGTTGGAACGCCGGTAAGAGCCCCGGCAGATGGGTTGGTGACGCTTTCTCATCCAGATATGTTTTATTCTGGCGGAACCATGATTATCGATCATGGTCATGGCGTATCTTCTTCATTTCTGCATCTAAGCAAGGTTATAGCCGAAAAGGGACAGTATGTAAAACGCGGTGATATTGTCGCAGAGGTCGGTTCCAAAGGACGCAGCAGTGGACCCCATCTGGACTGGCGTATCAATCTGTTTGAGAAACGCCTTGATCCCCAGTTATTTGCTAAACCAATGCAAAACTAGTGAGAAATTAAGCCGATCATGCGTTAAAATAACCAAACTCTCTGACAAGCATGTTCCAACAATAGAAACGGTTACTTATGAAAACTTCACGACTCCTATTATCATTTTCTTTTGCTCTGGGATTGGCCCAATCTGTCGATGCTCAGAACCTGATTGATCTCTACGATATTGCTGTTCAGCAGGATCCTCAATTTCAGGCTGCTCGCGCCACCCAGTCATCCGTTAAAAAGGCTGAAGACATCGCCAGGGCATCGTTGTTGCCTACCATTGGAGTGGCTGCCAACCTGAATCATATAAACCTTGATGTACGCAGTTCTCCAACCGCTACCGATGATGACTACAACAAGCAGGATGTTACTGTAAGCCTGTCACAGCCTGTTTATAGAAAAGACCGCTGGCTTTCGGTCGATCAGGCTCAGATTTTAACTGCTAAAGCTGACGTTGACTTTCTCTCTGCCGAACAGGATTTAATCGTGCGTTTGGCTCGAGCTTATTTTGATGTGCTTTCTGCTCAAGATACATTGGACCTGGTTCTGTCTGATAGAAAAGCGATTG
>JABDQZ010000097.1 GCA_013041975.1 Gammaproteobacteria bacterium | reverse complement strand
CGGTCCCAAGGGTATGGCTGTTCGCCATTTAAAGTGGTACGCGAGCTGGGTTTAGAACGTCGTGAGACAGTTCGGTCCCTATCTGCCGTGGGCGTTTGAAACTTGAGGGAAGCTGCTCCTAGTACGAGAGGACCGGAGTGGACGATCCTCTGGTGTTCCGGTTGTCACGCCAGTGGCATTGCCGGGTAGCTATGATCGGACGGGATAACCGCTGAAAGCATCTAAGCGGGAAGCCTCTCCCAAGATTAGGTTTCACCAGACTCTTGAAGTCTCTGTAGGGCCGTTGAAGACTACAACGTTGATAGGCTGGATGTGGAAGCACAGTAATGTGTGAAGCTAACCAGTACTAATTGCCCGTGTGTCTTGACCATATAACACCCAAGCATTCTGAATACGCTTATTAGATATATCCAGATTTTAAAGAATTTGAAATGCATGCCTAGCATGATTTCGAGCCAGTTTGTCTGGCGGTAATAGAGAGTTGGTACCACCTGATCCCATCCCGAACTCAGAAGTGAAACGACTCATCGCCGATGATAGTGTGGGGTTTCCCCATGTGAAAGTAGGTCACTGCCAGACTTTAATTTAAAAACCCGGTCTTTATGGCCGGGTTTTTTTTCGCCTGTAAATCTGTCATTGTGTCATCATGGTCAAAGGCTTCTTCATCGGCTTTCTGCTACGCAAGTTTTTTGTTGCTGCGTCTATTCCTCTTCTAGCGCTTATGGTTGCTGTCGGATTGGACTTTTCCACATACCAGGCATTAACGGATCAGCAGAAAATATTTTCGCTGAAAGTTAACCGGATTGATGACAATCTCTACGATGTTGAACTGGCTTCAGCTGAGTATTTCAGGAACTACTCTTTGGCGGGTGACCAATGGCAGTTGGATTTTCGATTGATTCGTTTCACGCCTGCGGTTGCTCTCACCGGTTTATCGAATCTTTACCAGCCATCCCGGCTTTCCAGTCGCTATATTGATATTACAGATCAGCAAACACGACCTCTTGATTATTATTCCCTGCGCGATTTCCAGACAATTGATAGCTGGAAATACCTTAAACAATACGACTCTATGCTTCCTTTCATCGATTCAGTTTTTGGAAGCTCGGTCTACATGCCGTTGGAAGATGGTGCAGAATATGAAATCCTCATCGGCTTTACTGGCCTGGTGGTAAACTCTTTAAACGATAAAGCACAAACAGCAGTACATAATTGGCATTAAGATGGTTCGTTATACAATCCACTTTGATAATCCTAATAATCACACGTTCTCGGTGAGGATGAAGATTTCCGATCCAGATCCCAAGGGGCAAAAGCTGGCGCTGCCCAACTGGATTCCCGGTAGTTACATGATTCGGGATTTCTCCAAAAATATTGTTAGCCTCATTGCATTTAGTTCAGTAAAAAAACTCAATCTGCTAAAAATCGATAAATCTAACTGGCGTGTTGAGCCGTGCAATACCGAGATTGTTGTGCAGTACGAAGTTTTTTCGTTCGACCTGTCGGTACGTTCGGCGCATATGGACAATTCACACGCATTTTTCAACGGCACCAGTCTGTTTTTAAAGCCTGTTGGTCAACAGCATCACAAAATGGAGGTGGAGATTGCTTCCTCCTCCTCTCCATTTACAGACAACTGGACGGTAAAAACGGCGTTGAAACCAGAGTCAATCAATCAGCAGGGGTATGGTCTTTACTCGGCTGAGAATTATGACGAACTGATTGATTGTCCTGTCGAGATCAGTCATTCGGTTGATGCCAGCTTTGTACTGAAGGACACGCCTCACCAGGTTCATTTCACGGGTGATGTGCCCGCGTCTATTGATGTTTCTCTCATCGAGAAAGATCTGTCCGTCATCTGCAAAGAACATATCGCACTGTTTGATGGTGAGTTACCACCGAAAGAATACCATTTTTTGACAATGGTTTCCCAAAACGGCTATGGAGGACTTGAACATAAATCATCCACCGCACTACTTTGCTCGCCTGAGGACCTGCCTGTCTCGGGTCGAGAAAAGCAATCGGATGATTATGCGAAGTTTTTAGGCCTGTGCAGCCATGAATATTTTCATCTTTGGAATGTTAAACGCCTGAAACCACAACAACTAAAAGCAGCCGATTTGTCGCAGGAAACCCATACCGAATTACTGTGGTTTTTCGAGGGAGTGACTTCCTATTATGACGACCTGGCCCTTTTGCGCAGTGGTGTTATTTCAATCGAAGACTATCTGGGGCTGTTGGCTAAAACACTCACCCGTTATTACCGTGCTCAGGGGCGCAATAAGCAGACGCTGGCTGATTCCAGTTTTGATGCCTGGACAAAATTTTACAAGCAGGACAGCAATGCTATAAATGCAATCGTCAGTTATTACACCAAAGGCGCAATCGTTGCTTTCGGCCTGGATATGTCTCTTCGTGAAAAGACCAAGGGTCATTATTCACTGGATCACCTGATGCGACATCTGTGGAATGTCTTCGGTCGAGAGGAAACAGGTATTGAAGAAAGGCAGATTGAAGCGATTGTTAGGGACGAAACCGGACAATCATTTTCAGAATTTTTTGATCTGTGTCTGAGATGCACAGATGAATTGCCAATACCGGAATGGCTGGAAAAAATCGGTGTGGGCCTGCATCTGAGACCCGAAAAAAGTGCAGACGATTTGGGTGGGTACATTAATAAGGCCAATGAGCTATCCGCGCAAGACGATCCTGCGTTATCAATTGGTTGTAAATTAAAGCCAGGCTCAACGGTTATCCAGTTCGTGCTGAATGAATCCCCGGCAGAAAAAGCGGGCTTGAGTCCTGATGATGAAATCGTGGCGCTCAATAATCGCAAAGCGACAGCTGGTAATCTAGAGAAACTGCTCTCACTGCATTATTCTGATGGCAAAGCCATGAGCATTCACAGTTTTCGGCGCGGAGTCCTTCATGAAACGCAAATTACTCCTGAACCAGGGAGTGATAACACCTGTGAATTGTATTTGCTGGAGCAGGAAACCCTTTTGGATTTGCAACTGGAAATACAAAACTCGTGGCGTGCTTCATCCGTTAGGTAACCATGTCCCGCTCAACCAATAAAGCCATAATCCGCATCCTCGCTGATGGTAACTTTCATTCTGGCCAGGCTATAGCGGCACAATTGCAACTCTCCAGAACAGCGGTCTGGAAAAAAATACAGTCCCTGAAGGCGGAACTTGGTCTCACGATTCATGCAGTCACCGGAAAGGGGTATTGGTTGCCCGGCGGGCTGGATTTGGTCAATAAGCAAGACCTGGTCGCCTCTATTTCCGATAAAGATGTCTACGTAGCTGTTTTTAGCAGCATTGATTCGACTAATCAGCACATGCTTGAGTGTGCTGATATTGATGATCAGCGTTGGGGGGTGTGTGTTGCTGAAATGCAGACACAGGGAAGAGGCAGGCGCGGGCGTCAGTGGTTGTCTTCATATGGCAGGAATATTCAGATGTCTATCGGAGTATATTTGAACATGCCAATGGTTGATGTTTCTGGTTTGAGTCTGGCTGCCGGTGTTGTGCTTGCGCAATTTCTGGAAGATACAGGCGTGGATCAGGGAGCTCTGAAATGGCCTAATGATATCCATATCAATGGAAAAAAAGTTGCCGGCCTGTTACTTGAAGTTAAAGGAGAGGCTGAAGGACCGGTTAAAGCCGTTTTGGGTGTCGGGTTGAATCTTGACATGTCGGAAACTGAGGGGAGTAACATCACTCAGCCATTTACCGATATAAAAAGCCATTTGAATGGTGTGCTTCCATCACGAACGACAATGGTGTCAGACCTGACAGAAAGGCTATATCTTGCGATTCAGGAATATCAGCAAAAAGGTCTTGCCGGTTTTCTTGAGCTATGGAAGCGCTATGATCTGTATCTCGGACAAGAAGTGATAATCACTAGCGCCGCAAACCAGTTTCAAGGGATTTATAGAGGTCTTGATGAGCAGGGGCGTTTATTACTTGAAACCCGGCAGTCCATAAAAATCTTCAGTGCCGGAGAAGTGTCGCTACGAAAACAGGATCAGGATGGCTGAAAAACATTTACTGGTAGATATTGGCAATTCAGCCATAAAGTATTGCCTGGAGTCTGAGCTTCAAAATGAGAGAGTGAGTATTCTCAATCATGGAGATGGGGACTTTTTTAAGAAGCTTGCCGGTTTACATGATGCTACACCGTTGACTGCGCTAAGCCTGTCGAGTGTCTACAAGGCAGATTTTTCTCAGCAGATCAAAAACTGGTGTAATAAACACCAGGTCCGCTTTTATCAGGCAACCAGCCAATCACAATCAGGTGACCTGAAAAACGGCTATACTGTTGCCCAACGACTGGGCATCGACCGCTGGTTGGCAATGATCGCTGTCAGAGAGCAGACAAAATCTCCGTTTTTTGTCGTATCCTGTGGTACCGCAGTTACCTTTGATGCTGTCGACAGTAGCGGCCAGCATCTGGGAGGAGCAATTATGCCCGGCCTGGTATTAATGCAGAGTTCATTATCCGAAAAGACGATTGCGCTTCAAGTGGAACATGATTTAATAGCTTCAGAAAACAAGCTTGCGCTTGATACAACAACTGCAATAGCAAATGGAACGATGATGGCAATAACCGGGTTTATCGAAAAGATGGCCGAAATGACAAACATGGAAATGAAACAGGGCATTCTGACAGGCGGCTATGCATCACTGCTGGCAATGGCAATCGGCAGTAATATCAAAGTGTCTCCCTCTCTTGTGTTGAAAGGGCTGGCAATACATTCCAGGGAGAAATCAGTCACATGAAATGGATTTTCTATGCGATGGTAGCAATCAACCTCGCCATATTTGCCTGGATTACCAACAAGCCGGCTCCGAAAAGTCATGTTGCGCTGTCAGTTGTCAAAGATGTTGGTGACCTGAAAATTGTTTCGGATGTAGAACTGGTTGTCAGGGCAGATTTCCAGAAAAAGAAAGCAGCTGATCTTCAGCGAAAACTTGAGGAGGCAACTGCAGGTGTAGATGTCTCGCCGCCTGAGGATGTGGTTTTTGTTGACAAAGGTGTTAATAAAGTCTGCCGTAGGTTAGGGCCGTTTCCAGAGCGTAAAATCGCGGTTGGTGTTGCTGATGGTCTGGCTGCCTTCCGTTTGGCTCCCAAAGTCATCGAGGATCAACAGATCGATATTTTGGGATACTGGGCATTGCTACCAGCGTTGTCTACCAAAGAAGAGGCGGAGTTGCTCGTCAATAAACTGAAATCCAGGGGAATTCAGGATGTCAGGCGTTTTACCTCCGGAGATTTTATCAATGCCATTTCGCTGGGGCTTTTTTCATCGGAAGCCAATGCCCGTAGAAGGGCAAAGTCTGTCGAGACTCAAGGGTTTCTGGCTGTTGTGCAGCCCAAAGAAGATGAAAAGACACACTTCTGGCTGCAGTTTACCCAGCCCCAGGAC
>JABDQZ010000094.1 GCA_013041975.1 Gammaproteobacteria bacterium | reverse complement strand
AGGCACTGACTGCTGCATAAACCAGACGCAAACCGGATATGGAAAAAGTCCAAATAACAATCAAATAAAGTTCTGGTAGATAAATAGCAAACTCATTTATCTCGGCAATAATATAAATACTTCCAATTGCTGCCCCTACAGGCGCCACTGCCAATAGTATATTGTTCAGCAGATGAAGTTTTTTCCAAAGCGTCAGAAGTGCAATCAATAGTAGACTGGAAGGTAAAACATTCAGGTGCAGCAATGTCATGAATGGATGAATGGTTACAGGAGCGAAACTTTGATTTATCTGCGAATAGACAACATATAACAATGCCGTCAATATTGTTACCGAGCGTATTTGTACCGTTTTATATGGTTTATACCACTCATCAAACTCAGCCTTAACTTGGTCTGTTTCTCCATAAAGTGGATTTAAGAAATGCAATAGAGCTTTGTTACTGAGGGTAGCTTTCATTGGGATTTTGTGTAATGAGTAATAAGCCATTTTACGGCATGATAACTTTATACTTTAACAAAGACAGCCGGATAGCCAGCGGGCCTGATTCTGCTCCAGCAACCTCGGGCAAAACACAAGATGAGGTAATTGTTTTTTTAGTCTTGTTTGAGATCTTGTTTAGTGGGGCATACTGTTGTGGTTTTTCTTATTCTTCTTGTTCTTGTTTTGCTTTGAGAATCCCCTGAACACACCCGGCATGCATTCGATTTGCGTATGCTTCAGGAGTTTGTATTTTGGCATTCGGGTCAGAATAAACCACGGAGACAAGGCGTAATTGCATGGCAAAGGTACAACCCCCTGCTTTCCCGCTTACTGGTTTGCAGCCAATAATGGGCTAAAGGCCAGGATTTACTGATCCGGCATTTATCATAATAATTTTCAACACAAACAGATAAATCTATGCTATACAATATGTTATTAGCTTTTATTAAAGCTATATATCAGATAGTGCCGATAACGGGAGCAAATCAAATGATTACATTAAAACAACGTGCTGATGAATCTATAGTTCTCATGCTTGGTGATCAGGAAGTCATTATCAAATTAAAAGAAGTTGATTTCGATCAGGCTAAACTTGATGTTCAAGCGAATAAAAACGTCCATATCACACATAAATTCTCGCACGTAGAATATACGGATTGAGCCATTGGAATTACATTTTGCGCTCTAGAAAACCGCTGGATTGTATCTGCAGCCCCGCTCATTAAGCGGGGCTTTTTTATGCTCTTCGAGATGAAATGTGACTTTTAAAGCAAAGTCGGCTACATTGGAATTTCACCTACTTACAGCCACAAACCCGTCTTTATCAAGGGGAGAGCCAATGACTTTAGAAGTGGTCGTCTATTGGATAGTCGTTATCTTTTTTGCACTTCCCATTGCCTTGGGTGCACTCTTGTATATATGGCGAACCTTTGCGGCTATGTTCCGTCCCCCCGGGCCTCAGCACGAAGAAGATGAAGCTTCCACAGATGAATACTGGAAAGAAGCAGAGAAGGACCAGAAAGATTAATCAGACATATTGGCCTGCACACCACCCTGATGACCAGGCCCATTGAAAATTAAACCCGCCCAGGTGGCCAGTGACGTCCACCGTTTCACCAATGAAAAACAGGCCTGGCACCTGCTTTGATTGCATGGTTTTAGACGACAAACCATCAGTGTTTACACCACCTGCAGAAACTTCAGCCGTGCGCATGCCTTCTGTTCCGGATGGTTTAATTTTCCAGCCATTCAGAATTGAACCAATCTTCATAATGTCCTGATTACTGTAGCGATTGAGAGGCTGTGAGCCAAGCTGGTTATGACAAAGGCGTTGCGCCAGCCTTTTGGGTATTTTCTCTGAAAGCACCGTTTTAAGTTCAGACCTGGTGTTGGTGTTGCGCAATTCAAGCAACCAGTCAGCCGCATCAATTTCCGGCAGCACATCAATTTCTATAACATCACCCTTTTCCCAGTAAGATGATATTTGTAGAATGACCGGCCCACTCAGGCCTCGATGAGTTATCAGCATCTGTTCGCGGAAACTGACCTCATTGCAGCTAACACGAACGTCAAGTGAGATACCTGACAAATCCTGAAACCATTGTTTCAGGAAATCAGATGAGAAAATAAAGGGAACGAGTGCAGGACGAAATGGAATATTGGCAAGACCGAATTGCCGGGCAATCTGTACCCCGAGATCTGTAGAGCCCATTCGAGGTATGGATGGGCCACCTGTTGCCACTACCAGTGAATCACAGCTGATTTTTCCTTTTGAAGTGTTAAGGAAAAATGCATCTGCATGAGTAATCGAAAGCACATCGCATTGTATAAGCAGCTTAACACCTACCTCATGGCAGTGACCGAGCAGCATATCAATAATTGCCTGCGCACCCTGTTCACAAAACAGTTGGCCATGTGAGCGCTCCTCCCAGGTGAGACCAGCCTGGCTCATCAGGTTCATGAAGTCCCATTGAGAATATCGCGATAAGGCTGACTTGCAAAAGTGAGGATTGTTAGACAGGAAGTTTTCAGGCGTGACATACAGGTTGGTAAAATTACTTTTACCACCTCCGGAAATCCGGATTTTACTGCCAGCTTTTTTGGCCTTGTCCAGCAGCAGAACACGTCGATTACGAAGCCCCGCTTCAATGGCGCACATCAGGCCAGCGGCTCCGGCTCCAATAATAACGACATCATAGGAAAGATCTTCAGTGGTCGAAACAGCATCATCAACTGGATGATTTTCGAGTTTTTGTTGAAAAGAACTGATAATTATTTATGAAGGTTTTGTCAGTTAGTTAGCTTTTTCTTTCATTTGTTGAAAATCAATATCGAGCCTGGCCTGCGCCATGCGGCTTTCCTTGGAAGAAATCTCGGGCGTTTCAACATCATCTAGCAGATTACAAACAATATTGTGTGAATACCTGGATAACTTGCCTGTTGAAAGCTCAAGCATGATTCTCACCCCATCAGCATCAGGTGGCAATTTAATTGCTTTACCGCTAATCAGCTTCTTTACTCGCATAGCAGACAATGATGCAAAGTGCTCTGGATAGCGACCTAATATTTTCGTGGTGACGGCCTGATCGCGTAATTGCTTAATAGAGAGGACTAATTCTGGAGTCATAAGTAATAGTAACACTTCGACAGCAACCCCACATAGCTGAGATTTAAAATGAAGTCTTAATTATTCATCATCAAACAGATAATATTGGTTCCGCCCAGATTTTTTGCTTCGTACATTGATTTATCAGCTTTTTGAACAAGTTCCTTAACGTCAGTGCCATCATTTGGAAATAACGCAATGCCAATGCTGGCAGATATACTAAGTTCGTGATGATGGATTCTGAATGGCGTATTTAATGATCTTAGCAATTCTTTAACTTTTGCATGAACGCCCTTAACTCTCTGAATATCTTAGAGAATGATGATAAATTCATCCCCGCCGAAGCGAGAAAACACGTACTCTATTAGAACTTGATCTTTAAAGTTAAGTTACGATTTAGACGTTTTCTTTTTACTTTTTTGTTTGTACATCAAAGTATCGGCTTCACCCATCAAATCACAAAGAGAATTGTGACGTCCAGAGTCGTAATGGATAGTACCTTCACTATAGGCTAACGTGTATTCTCTTTCTCCTTGATTATTAAAGTCATCGATATTTTGTCTAAAACGAT
>JABDQZ010000088.1 GCA_013041975.1 Gammaproteobacteria bacterium | reverse complement strand
CCTGAACTCCTACCGTGGCACCACGCCATTTTAATAAATGCAGACAGGCCTCTAACGAACGAGGGTGAGGAAATTCTCTCATTTCATCTTCATAACAGGATACTGCCTGCAATTTATGTTCTACAGATTCAGAAATATCGACAAAATAGTCCGGAGAGAATGTTGCCATGGATTTTCCAGGTCGCCATTCAGTACTTGATAGCACTTCAAAGAACAACAGTTTTTTTACGCAATGTCCGGGTTGAGGACGCACGGCAGTGATCACTGCATCATGCACGACCCTGTGATCAATATTGACGTCTGAAGCATGATGGGTGTAAACAATTTCAGGCATAACCCTGTGAATCATCGCTTCTATATGCTTTACAATATCCAGCAAATCGACCGAATCCATTCGATTATCGGGATAGCTATGAAACTCGGGCGCTCGAATACCCAGAGTCTTTGCAGCCTGTCTTGCTTTGTTCCTTCGACCCATAGTCTGCTCATCAACTTCACTTTCAAGGATAGGCCGTGAAGTCACACCATCACCCAGAATCAGTACGAAAACATCATCACCATTGGCAGCATGCTTCGCCAGCGTGCCACCACAGCCAAGCACTTCATCATCAGGATGAGCTGCCACCACCAGAACATTTATTTTACTGTGTTGCATTAATTCTTCCGGGTAACCTTAACATCAGCCAACAGTTCACTCTCAATCAAACGTGCATTTTCGAATTCGAATTTAAATTCATTCGTTTCCAGAAAGGCACGGGGATAACCATCAGCATCAAGCATACGGATATAATCATATACCTGCTCAATTGAGTCCAATCCGGAAAGCTCGCCATCTTCCGGTTTCCTGCGCATAAAAACTTCAGTCTTACCCTGCTGTGGTAACGGAATTATTTCGTTTGCTACGATCTCTTCAATCATTTTAGCAATAACCGGAATTGCACGATTGAAAATCTCTTCGGCAGTTCCTGAAAGAGAAAGCTTGTTTTTTAAATACACAGGTCCGGTATCAATACCCTCATCACATTTGAATGCAGAAATCTCTGTTTCTTTGTGACCTCGAACGATAAGATTCTGTAGAGGACTTCCTCCACGCCCATAGGGTAGATCTGTCATATGAAACATGACACAGGGATAATGCTCATAAATATCCCGCGGAACTTTTACACTCCAATGTGGAAAAAAAACATAATCTGGATTTATAACGGCAAGTTTTTCAACAGTTAATTGAGCAGGCAGACAGATTCTGTGGCAGTCAAGATTATTCTTGTCGCCAAGAAGCGCTTCAAGTTGATCAAACCTGCGTTGTTCAGCTGCAAGAATTATCACCTTTTTCATTGAGACTTATCGACGGCTATCTAGCCTTGCGATCCTTTGGGTGAGTGTGTCTTTTACCTTTATCCATTCTGATTCAAGCATACCCATGCGAACCACATCGTGATACTGCCCGTCATAATAATGATAATCCCTGAAAACACCTTCCTCAATAAAACCGGTTTTCAAATGAAGATTGATGACTTCCCGGTTATAAGCAATTACTTCGCAGTTTAATTTGTGTAATTTTAAATGTTCAAATGCATGTGAAAGTGCCGCAAATTCCATTCTCAGACCTGTTCCAGCTGGAGCATTGGGTGCAGCATAAAAACCCCAGAATGCATTATTCCTCCGGGGCTGGTACTGGCTGAAATAGATTACCCCCACATCCCCTAAGCCATCATTGAACATATAGAAAAGCTGGGAGTCATCTATCTGTATCCTGGCAAACCAGTTCAAATGCTCGCTCCATGATATTTCATGGGATGTATACATGTTTTTCCTGACAGCCTGTTCATTACGCCATTTCAGGATATTTTCCAGATGATCTTCACAAATAGCGGTCAACATAATCTAACTATAGGATAGTATTCTTGATACCACACGCCTGGTTCCAAGGCCATCTATCAGGGAAAAACACCTTTCCGAAATTGAGTGCCACTTTTTCATATCAGACACCAGTACCTGAACTGATGTGGCTATTGCCTTTTCCAGTGGTTCTTCCGCCTTAACAGCTTCGATCACACCGGCGCCTCCCAGGTTCTTGTGTGCATATTGCTGGTTGTTTGCAATCAAGATGTTCACCGAGGGTAGCCCCAGGCAGCATCTTTCCCAGGTTGAACTGCCGCTGGCACCAACAGCCAGGTCAGCATTAAGAATTAACCTGGCCATCTCTGGTGTATCGATCATCAATTTGGTTTCAAATACCATTTCTGACAGTCTATCGACGACTTGATCAACATGTTTATAAAGTGAACTTAACACGACTGTAATCTGCGGCTGTACTGGCCATGATACTTGCGAAAGAGCCGATAAAACGCTGGCCATTGTATTTTCAGTGTTACCTCCTCCCAGAAAAACCAGAACCTTCTTTATCGTATCAGTAGCTTTTCTTTGGTGCTCAGCTTTAGCTCTGAGAACTGTAAAATCGGGCTTGAGGAGAGTGTATTCCGAACCGGCAAGCACCTCCGAATCTTTTACCAACAGCTTTCTATATTCATCGGCACGTCGTAAATAGTTACTATCGATAAGCAATTGACAGTTGTGCTTTCTGTCTGCGAGATCATCCAGAACCACAATGATTTTACAGTAATCTGTCAATACTTTTTCCCATTTGTAATCCAGCGCATAGTGATCAACAATCAGCATTAATGACTGGTATTTTTTACAGATCTCCAAACTTTCTTCAGCATCTTGTTGCCAGCCTGTTGACAGCCACGATGCATGTTTAACTTCTGCATCAGTGTTTATAGTTTCTTTACCATTGAGTCGAACCAGTTGATGCCCGGCTTTTGCTATCAACGAGTTGGTATCATCGGATCTTGATATGAAGACACAGGATATGCCTTTTTGATGGAGTGCATTCGCCAAAGTGAGACACCGAAACAAATGGCCTATACCTATCGTTTCTGAAAAATCCACTCTGAAGACTGTAGTCATGACAACAGGTCAAAAAGAGCTGCCACGACATATTGT
>JABDQZ010000087.1 GCA_013041975.1 Gammaproteobacteria bacterium | reverse complement strand
CAATAACACCAACAGCTTCACCCTTGTTGACCTGATGCCCACGAGCCAGGTCTCGACCGTAACATTTTACACAGACACCAGCACGTGAATCGCAACTAATCGAAGAGCGTACTACAACGTGGTCAATACCCTCTTCATCCAGGCGTTGAACCCAGGCCTCATCAAGCAAGGTGCCACCTTCGCAGACAACATCGTCTGTCCCAGGCTTGTATACATGCTTGGCAGTAACACGACCGAGTAAACGTTCACGTAATGGCAACACAACATCGCCGCCCTCAATAACAGGAGACATTGGCATACCGTTTTCAGTACCACAATCGTCTTCTGTGATAACCATGTCCTGCGCCACGTCAACCAGGCGACGTGTCAAATAACCTGAGTTTGCGGTTTTCAGAGCGGTATCGGCCAGACCTTTACGAGCTCCGTGCGTGGAGATGAAGTACTGCAATACATCAAGACCTTCACGGAAGTTGGCGGTAATTGGCGTTTCAATGATCGAACCATCCGGCTTGGCCATCAGGCCACGCATACCAGCCAGCTGACGAATCTGCGCCGCAGAACCACGAGCACCTGAGTCAGCCATCATGAAGATGGAGTTAAAGGAATCCTGCTGTTCAGTTTTACCCTCACGATTGACAACATCTTCCTTACCAAGTTTGGACATCATCTCCTTGGCTACCAGGTCATTGGTACGCGACCAGATATCTACCACCTTGTTATAGCGCTCACCATTGGTAACAACACCTGACGCATACTGATCCTGAATCTCCTTAACCTGGCTTTCCGCATCAGCAAGAATTTCAGTCTTCGATTCAGGAACAACCATGTCATTTATACCGACAGAAACACCTGCCTTGGTTGCCATGCGGAAACCGGTATACATCAACTGGTCAGCAAAAATGACAGTGTCCTTGACTTCAAGATTACGGTAGCAGGTATTAATGATATTACCGATCTGCTTTTTGCCCATTGCCTGATTCATCAGCTCAAATGACAGACCTTTGGGCAAAATTTCAGACAACAGCGCACGACCTATCGTGGTATCCACAACACTGGTAGATGGCTCTTTTTCACCATCTTCAGTAAGCACGTATTGCGTCATACGCACCTTGACGCGAGCCTGAAGATCAGCAGCACCTGTTTCATAGGCACGACGAGCTTCATCAGGACTGCCAAAAACCATGCCTTCACCCTTGGCATTAACGCGCTCACGCGTCATGAAGTAAAGCCCCAGAACAACGTCCTGTGAAGGAACAATAATCGGCTCACCATTTGCCGGTGAAAGAATATTGTTGGTCGACATCATCAGGGTACGCGCTTCCAGCTGCGCTTCTACAGACAACGGTACGTGAACTGCCATCTGGTCACCATCGAAGTCAGCGTTGAATGCCGAACAGACCAGCGGATGCAGCTGAATGGCCTTGCCTTCAATCAGAACCGGTTCAAATGCCTGGATACCGAGACGGTGCAAGGTAGGTGCACGGTTCAGCATGACCGGATGTTCGCGAATCACTTCTTCGAGAATATCCCAGACTTCACTGGTACCGCGCTCAACCAGTTTCTTGGCTGCCTTGATGGTAGTCGCCAGGCCGCGCAGTTGCAGCTTGGAAAAAATGAACGGCTTAAACAGTTCCAGCGCCATTTTCTTTGGCAGTCCACACTGATGCAGTTTCAGGGTAGGACCTACAACGATCACGGAACGGCCGGAATAGTCAACGCGTTTACCCAGCAGGTTCTGACGGAAACGACCCTGCTTACCTTTGATCATGTCAGCCAGCGATTTCAGTGGACGTTTGTTGGTGCCGGTTATGGCACGACCACGTCGACCGTTATCCAGCAAGGCATCGACAGATTCCTGCAACATACGTTTTTCGTTGCGTACGATAATGTCTGGTGCATTCAGATCGAGCAGACGACGCAGACGGTTGTTACGATTGATAACACGACGGTACAGATCGTTCAGATCTGAAGTCGCAAAACGACCACCGTCCAGAGGAACCAGGGGACGCAGTTCGGGTGGCAGTACAGGCAGAACAGACATGATCATCCATTCCGGCTTGTTGCCAGAGCGTTCCAGAGACTCGAGCAGCTTCAGTCGCTTGGACAGCTTCTTGATCTTGGTTTCAGAATTGGTAGCAGTAATTTCCTCATGCAGCCTCTTGATTTCTGCAGGGATATCAATAGAAATCAGCAGTTCACGAACCGCTTCGGCACCCATACGCGCATCAAACTCATCACCATTTTCTTCGATGGCATCCAGGTACTGCTCATCAGTCATCAACTGACCACGTTGCAGATCAGTCATACCTTCATCGACTACCACGTAGGATTCGAAGTACAGAATACGTTCGATATCACGCAGTGTCATGTCCAGCAGCAAACCGATACGTGATGGCAGTGATTTCAGGAACCAGATGTGCGCACAGGGACTGGCCAGTTCGATGTGACCCATACGTTCACGACGAACCTTGGCTAGCGTGACCTCAACACCACATTTTTCACAAACCACGCCACGATGTTTCAGGCGCTTGTATTTTCCACACAGACACTCATAGTCGTTAACCGGGCCAAAAATCTTGGCACAGAACAGACCGTCACGCTCCGGCTTGAAGGTACGGTAGTTAATGGTTTCAGGTTTTTTGACTTCACCGTAAGACCATGAGCGGATCATGTCAGGAGATGCCAGACCAACACGGATCGAATCAAATTCTTCGACCTGTCCCTGCTGTTTTAATATTCTCAGAAGATCTTTCATGTTAGCAATCCTCAGTCCTGCTCAAGTTCAATATTGATACCCAACGACTTGATCTCCTTGACCAGTACGTTGAACGATTCAGGCATGCCTGCATCCATACGGTGATCGCCGTCCACAATATTTTTGTAGATACGGGTACGACCATTAACGTCATCGGATTTAACAGTAAGCATTTCCTGCAAGGTGTAGGAAGCACCGTAAGACTCAAGTGCCCAGACCTCCATCTCACCGAAGCGCTGACCACCCTGCTGCGCCTTACCACCCAGAGGCTGCTGGGTAACCAGACTGTAGGGTCCGGTTGAACGCGCATGCATTTTGTCATCGACCAGGTGATTCAGTTTCAGCATGTACATGTAACCAACAGTCACCGGACGCTCGAACTGCTCACCGGTACGACCATCAAACAGGATGCTCTGACCATCTTCACGAATACCTGCCAGCTTGAACAGTTCGCGGATCTCGTCTTCGTTGGCACCGTCAAAGACCGGCGTTGCCATCGGTACACCCTCTTTCAGATTGTCTGCCATTTCCATAATTTCTTCGTCAGTGAAACTGTCAAGATCTTCTTGCTGACCACTGAAGTTGTATACCTTGTCCAGGTATTTTCTTATTTCGGCAATCTTGGCCTCGGCCTCCAGCATTTCACCCAGCCTCTCACCAACACCCTTGGCTGCGAAACCCAGATGGGTTTCAAGAACCTGACCAATATTCATACGGGAAGGCACACCCAGCGGGTTCAGTACAATATCAACCGGACGCCCATTCTCGTCAAATGGCATATCCTCAACAGGAACAATGCGTGAAATCACACCCTTGTTACCATGACGACCTGCCATCTTGTCACCAGGCTGGATGCGACGTTTAACTGCCACGTAAACCTTAACCATCTTGAGAACACCTGGCGCCAGGTCATCACCGGTAGCCAGCTTGCTCTTCTTGAGTTCAAATTTCTCACGGAAGTCTTTGCGGGTTTCCTCAATCTGTGCAGAAATTGCTTCAAGTTGCTGCTGGGCCTCTTCGCTTTTCATGCGAATGTCCAACCACTTGTCCTGCTCCAGGTCAGCCAGGTAAGACTTGGTGACCTTGGTACCAGCTTTCAGACCATTTGGACCGCCGTCTGACACTTTACCAACCAGCAGTTTTTCAATACGGGAGAAGGTATCTTCTTCCATAATACGCTGCTGGTCATGCAAGTCCTTGCGAACACGGTCCAGTTCGGTTTCTTCAATCTGTTGTGCACGGGCATCTTTCTCAACACCGTCACGGGTGAAGACCTGCACGTCGATAACAGTACCGACGACACCGGAACCAACACGCAGTGAAGTATCCTTAACATCGGAAGCTTTTTCACCAAAGATGGCGCGCAGCAGTTTTTCTTCAGG
>JABDQZ010000082.1 GCA_013041975.1 Gammaproteobacteria bacterium | reverse complement strand
ACTGACATCAGTATCTGCTTGCAGACGTATAATCAGGCGTGAAATACCGGGTATACAGGTAAACCGATACCAGCACACCGATATACACGCCGATCAACACATCACTGAGATAATGCTTGGTCACTACAACCCGACTGAAGGTAACCAGCGCTCCGTATAGCAATACCGGATAACGATATCTGGGAAATAATAATGCAACAGCGGCAGCGACTCCCAGTGCAGTTGCAGAATGGCCGGAGGGAAATGAGGCAATATCATAACCATGATCAAACCAGGTCAGGCCATAGTTCTGTGATTCAAAATACTCAACCGGCCTGTACCGTGCAAATACCAGTTTTAGAATATTTACCAGCAAACCTGATAAAAAAGCGCTCAGGGCAACAAAGCCCATGATACGCATATCTTCTTCACGATTTTTAATGAACCATGATGAAAATGGCAAACATCCCAAAGGAAAATAACGATAGAACCAGTAAGCCAAAGCTGTGGGCACAATCCAGTAAAGGCCTTCGCCACTTTCTGTTATAAGGCGAAAGAAATCATAGACATCATCATACAGACTGGCCTGAAAATATAATGCAATAGGCAGATCAAAATACCAGTAACTCAAAGCTGCCAATATCAAGGTTAGATAACTGTATATAATTAATGTACTTTTCATCATTATTTAGGCCATTATAGCCTTGAGTGCCTGAATATAAATATGTTACTTATTCTATAATACTTTTTTAATTTATTCGGCTTTCCTGATTATATGCGCCCGACGACCCCATTGTGGTTTTCTGCAATCTCACACAGCTTACCCTGGCTGCTTTTCGGCTATATGGTTTTTATCACCATAACTGATCCTTCCCAGATGGCCTTGTACACGTCAAAGGATCATGTTGAAGGCGGTGGGCTGATTGAAAACCTTACCGTGCTTGTCCTGATCCCCGGAATTATTCTTGGATTGCTGTTTTTTATCCGCAACCGCAAACAGATGCAGCCATGGTGGACAGCATACTGGCTTCTGGCCTGGGTACTGGCCTGCATTTACTTTGCAGGAGAAGAAATCAGCTGGGGGCAATGGTATTTTGAATGGGAAACGCCCCAGGCCTTTTCAGAGATCAATGACCAGAACGAAACCAACCTGCACAATACCAGCACCTGGCTTGACCAGAAGCCCCGCACGCTTGTTGAACTCTGGATATTTTTCGGCGGCCTGATACTGCCTCTTGCTAGCCTGATCTTTAAAAAAGAAGCCTCCAGTCAATGGAGACAATGGATTTTCCCGCTACCTGCCTTGATGTCAGCCGCAATGATTTTCACATTGGTACGATTTGCCGGCTGGTCGGAAATTTATGAGATTAGGGAGCTGCTGGGCAGCAGCGAATTCCGTGAATTATGTATTGCTTTATTTTTAAGCCTGTTCCTGATTTCATACCCTGCGCGATTAAAACAGGGCTGATAGCCTCCATTAAAAATCCAGCAGCATAACAATATCACTACGCATCAACGGATGGCGGCTAAACCAGCGGTTTTTGAAAACCGAACGTTTCTTTACCTTGCCGTGCCGACACATGGTTATTCTGTTCACTTTAAAACCGGCTGCCACAACCACCTTGGAAAGTGTATAGGGCGTAAACCAATAGCGATGATCCGTATTGATGACTTCTTTTCCCTTGCGTGCATAACGCGCATTATCCGGGGTAAAGGCATTTGGCACTGTAATAACCAACTGGCCAACATTGTCCCTGAAATTTGCATGAAGTCTTTCCAGGAAATCAACCGGATTATTAATATGCTCAAGCACCTCTGGAAGCAGAAAATAATCCCAGTTCCTATTTAGCAGTTCAGCGGCAGGATCAGCTGTTACATCAGCCACCATTACATCGGCATAGCCAAGTGTATTTTTTATGTAATCAACACCTTCTTGATTAATATCGACACCCAGGCAGCGTTCAGCCGCCTCATCCAGTTCCCTGTGCAACCATTTTCCTTTGGTTATTTTCTTTTCTATGCTCTTCACATCATGATCAACACAGCCGACATGAATAATCTGTTTATCCCTGACCAGGTCTGTTAACACCTGCGTGCGCGAGCGATACAAATTATCCTCTTCTTCAAGTTCAAACTCGAAAGCACGTCCATTGGAAAAAGCCTCGCCCGTGATATAGGGCAGGTCGCTATTTTGTAATTTCATCCGCAATCCTTAATCATCAGACTTTACCCCAAGCACATTAAAATAAAATCGTTCATAGTTGTCAGCCATGTTCTCAACGGTAAATCGTTCCGAATATTTCAACTTGCAGTCTGTAAACAGGCTTTTATAGTGCAGATAGTTATCCTTAACTGATTTTATCTTGTCAGCTATCTGCTCATGATCGAATAACAGGGCATCAGGAAGAACCTCTTCGGCCCCACCCACTTTTGTTGAAAGCAATACGTTTGCATAAAAAAAGCTTTCAACCAAAACCAGGCTGAACCCCTCAGAGTGGGACGAAATTATGACCACATGGGAATCTGCCATCAATGGTGGTATATCACCCTGGTACCCTAACAGACTCACTCGACTTTCCAGCCCCAGTTCTGCTATTTGTTTTTGCAGGGCATCATACTTCTCACCTTCACCCGCTATTTGCAAGCTGATATCCCCAGGCAGCTTGTGCATTGCCGCAACCAATACATCGAAGCCCTTTATCTCATCCAGACGCCCAACAGCCAGAATTCTGAATTCGTTTGCTGACAATTCAGAGGCAGGCATCAGGCGCGCATTCACTCCATTATAAATAACGGCAACTTCATGACGAATGGTTGAAGCCACTTCACCAGAAACCGCCACGACATGACTTATCCTATTGAATACTTCTCCTTTGCGGGAATTATGCTTGGTCGCAACCAGGGGAACTGACAGTTTTTTCTCAAGCTTTTTTAAAATGAACGCCGCCTTGGCGCCGTGCGCATGTAACAGGTCCGGATTGATGCGTTTTATTGATCTGGCAATTCGAAAATAAAGAAGCAGGTTATGTCTGGACTTTTTTCTTCCTATAGAAACGCGCTCAACCCCGCTATTCAGTTTATCGATCCATTCTGACTCTTCGAAGCACAGCACAGTTACCTGATGCTTCTGGATAAGCTGATTACACAGGTTCACTACCAATGATTCAGCCCCACCTCTGCCTGTTGAAGCCAAAAACATTAAAATATGCATCAACGCACCCGCTAACTCAGTCTAGTTCGCGAAACAGATAGTCACCGTTAAATTTCTCCTGCGAGAAATCAACCGGTGAAATAATTTTGGCATTATCAATATCGATTTGCTGGATATTGTTATAGCCGAGATCATAAAGATAATTCACCAACTGCTTTCCGTTATGATTGTTTCTTGCCAGAGCAAAGTCATCGATTTCCAGAAGCAGGGCCGGCTTATGCTTTTTCAACGTCTCTTCTGCTCCCAGCAATAAAGACAATTCACCTCCTTCAATATCAGCCTTGATAAAATCCACCCTGCTGATTGCAAGCGCCTTTACCACCTGATCAACACTGGACAACACTATCTGGCTGGAGACCACCTCTCTTTGATAATCGTCTTTTGAACCAACAAAAGCCAGGCCATACCCCAGGCTACCTTTCTTTTTAACCGGAGTGTGAATTTCTGCATGACCCGGCTTGTCTGCCAAACCAAAGGGCAAGACATAAACATTCTGTAAATATTTCAAGCCTGCCATGACTTGCAGAATACTTCTTGAATATACCGAAGGCTCGAATGTAAAGACCTGGCCATCAGGAACCATTTTTGAAAACAACTTGGTAAACTGCCCTGCATGCCCACCTACATCAAGCACCACACCATTGTCTGCAATCATCGGAAATAGCAACGCCTGAAGACTGGAGTGATGGGAACGCGTCAGCGCTTTGAAAAGATGATTATAAAAACTTGTTTTCTGTTTGAATGTCAGTTTCATCTGTGAGTTACCGCCTCATCTAAACAACAGTATCGATTTTGTAATCAGGTATTGCATTAACCTGAAGATAAAACGCGAGACCTCGTTAACAAAACGATAAGGAAATACTGACCAGTATCGCTGCCATGCAGGATATTTAGGACTCGAATAAATCTTGCTCGCATCAATTTGAGACGCATGCTCAAACGCTCTCTGATCAAACGGGAAAGGCGTAACAGACAGCGCCTTTAAACCATAAAACCATTCCCGATCAAATGCATGATCATATGGTACCTTCATTGTTTTCATAGCCTTGAGCATTCTTTTTGCCGCCCTGCGATTAACAACATAGGCGCCGGCGCCTGTCTGTCGCGCCATATTGACACACAAATGGTAACCTTTTTTTAACTCCAAGACTTTCCATGGATGACCATTGCGCAAGCCACTGAGCCGCAATATGTCCCAATAACCGCCAAACTGTGTTGCAGCTTTAATGATTTCCCGACTATCGGCACCGGCACCAATATCGTCTTCAAGAATCAATGCATATTGATCATCTGTTTCCAGGAACTTTTGCATCGCTTTCAAATGGCTGAAATAGCAACCCAGCTCCGATGGTATCGTTTTCTTTCCATGAAACAGGCGATATAGGGTTTGCGAATAATTTTTATAAGGCTGCTCCAGCAATGCTCCGTCAACAGCCTCTATACGAACCATTTCAATACCAGCTTGTTGCAGGGTTTTCCTCGAAGTTTCCAGCCTGTCTTTCGCCCGATCCAGGTTTATCAGATACGCTTTCATGATAGCGGGACCAGTTTTTCATAAAGCTTTAAGGTTTCATCAAGCATGTTGCTCAATAAAAAATCATGCTCCCTGACCACTGCGGGAGGATTATCAAACCACCTGGATAAGATATTACTTACTGATTCAAAATCTCCTGGATCAACCTCGCCCTCAGGTAACAAGACCTCCAGCTGCTCTTTGACTCCACCATGAGCATATCCGCACACCGGTATTCCCATACTTAAAGCTTCCAGCGTGGTACGTCCAAATGACTCCGGTTTCTGCGTCAGCGACAAGACCACATCAGAAACAGCGATTATTTCCCTTAAGTCAGTGCGATGCCCTGTGAATATGATGTTATCTGTAAGACCTTCGTTTGTTATCAAAGCTTGCAACTCTTGAAAATACTCTCTTTTTTTCTCTTCGGCGCCTCCTGCAATGATACCCGAGACAGGAAAACCTTTTGTGACCAGAATTTTGATTATCCTGACAAAGTCTTCATGCCCCTTCAGTCTTGTGATGCGACCAGGAAGCGTGACAACTTTTCGTTCCACCAACGATGGAAACTGCTGATACCAGTCAGAAACCCAGCTTTCATGCGGCTGAAAACCATAGGGATACTGCTCACGGTCAATACCGCGGTGAATGACGGTAATTCGGCCTGCTTCAGTCTGGGGATAATGATCCATCACATACTGCTTCACCGAATTGGAAACAGCAATCACCTTTTCCCCTCTCAGCATGATCTCACTGTACCAACTGACAGAATTAAACCCGTGAACCGTGGTCATAAATCGCGGCCGACTTGTCGGGTCCATTCTTTTCCAGGCCAGGTAGACAATCCATGCAGGCAACCTTGAACGTACATGAACAATATCGATCTGCTGCTCTATAAAAAACTTTCTGAGCTTTCGGATCAGCCACAATGTCGATAATGATTTTTTCCCAATGGGCCACTGATAATGTTCGCTGCCGACGTCCAGCAACCTTTCAACCATGCGACCACCAGCAGACATCACCATTGAGCGATGCCCTTTCCCAACCAGCGCAGCGGCAACCTCAAGTGTTCCCTTTTCCACTCCACCAGATTCAAGCGCTGGTAATACCTGTAATACTGTCAATCGTCGAGTTGGCACCTTGTAATCACCTCTTGCGCGCAACGTCCGGCTTCATCAAATTTTTCATGGGCCTCGGGCAATTCGTGCCGACTTGTCCATTGAAAAAAATCCACCACTTTTCTTTCTTTCAGTAAATTCCTTACTCCCCTGGAAACCCTGCTTTCACTTATTTCCGGCACTTCCAGCAAACCCACGGCAGCGCCTGAAGTCAGCGCTTCATAGAGCATGGAAACACTATCCTTGGTCACCCATGCATAGCTGGCTTCCCCCAGTTGTTCGGGCAACCATCCACTCTCGACATCATCAACTGAAATGAATTCCAGATTATCAAATTCCAACGCCTTTAACGCTGCCGACGTCTCAATAGG
>JABDQZ010000081.1 GCA_013041975.1 Gammaproteobacteria bacterium | reverse complement strand
GGGATGTGGCATGGAAGCGTACAAGGATGTATTTACCGCGTCTTTCGGAAAGGACAAGCGGAAACTGCATTGCTCCGAACCAATGTAACATAATTGCAAATCAGTGATATCATTGCCGCCCTTTTTTATTGGCTAATATTATAGATATGCAGACTTTCCTTACTGGACAACGCTGGGTCAGCGACACGGAAGCCGAACTGGGGCTTGGAACCATTGTAGAAACAGAAGGACGTACGGTGACCATATTGTTCACCGCCAGCGGAGAAAAACGCTCCTACGCCAGCCAGAATGCACCTCTAACGCGCGTCGCCTTTCTTGAAGGAGAAAAAGTGCTCAGCCAGCATGGCTGGATGCTTTTTATTCAGGAAGTCGAAGAGCTCAATGGCTTGCTGGTTTACCACGGCATCAACGATGAAGGCGAAAAAATCGCCCTGCACGAAAGTGAACTGGAAGCCAACCAGGTTTTCAGCCGCCCACAGGAACGCCTGCTCAGGGGTCAGCTTGACCATCCCCGCTGGTTCAACCTGCGATACGACACCCTGAGCCAGGCCCAGCGACTGGCTCAATCCGATACCTTTGGCCTGACCGGTATTCGCGCCGAATTGCTGCCCCATCAACTCTACATCGCACACGAAGTTGCCACCCGCTCGAATCCCCGGGTGTTACTGGCCGATGAAGTTGGGCTGGGTAAAACCATTGAAGCGGCGATGATTATTCATCACCAGTTGCTGACCGGTCGTGCCGAGAGAGTATTGATTCTGGTACCTGAACCGTTGCTGCACCAATGGTTAGTCGAATTACTACGACGCTTTAACCTCAGTTTCAAAATCTTTGACGAAGAACGCTGCATTGCCATTGAAGAAAGTACTGATGGTGAAAACCCGTTTGTCACTGAACAACTGGTCATCAGTCATCTGGGGCTGTTTTTTAATAATCCTCAACGTCACACCCAGGCGCTCAATGCCGGCTGGGATTTGCTGGTTGTTGATGAAGCCCACCACCTGACCTGGACTGAAGAAAAAGCCAGCAATGAATACCTGGCCATAGAACAGCTTACCAATCATACGCCCGGTGTATTGCTATTGACGGCTACACCGGAGCAACTTGGCAAGCGGGGACACTTTGCACGCTTGCGCCTGCTTGACCCTGACCGTTTCCACGACCTGAAGGTGTTCGAGGAAGAAGAAAAGAACTTTGCACCGATTGCAGAGGCTGTAGAAACGCTGCTTGATCCCGATGCAGATCATAAGCAGGTTCAGGGCTTGTTGACCCAGTTACATGATGAAGAAATTCTGCAACTGTTTTTAAGCAGCGAAGCCAGTGAACCAGGATCGCAGGATCGCATTGAACAGCGTGAAAAAATCATTCACGAACTGATCGACCGCCATGGTACCGGTCGCGTGTTATTCAGAAACACCCGAGGCCGTATCGAAGGCTTTCCTGAAAGAAAATCTCATCAATATCCATTGGAATTGCCAGAGCAATACCGTATAGGCGCTGACAGTGAGAAAGATCCCCAGCATTATTTACAACCGGAAGATCACTACCGTATGAACGCTGGGATAAAGGATGCTGACTGGTGGGAAGTCGATCCGCGCGTGAAGTGGCTGGCTTCCTTCATTGATGAACACCCGGGTAAAAAGATTTTGTTGATATGCGCCAAGGCCGACACGGCGATGGAACTTGAAGAAGTACTGCGTACCCGTGAAGGCATATTGTCTGCCGTGTTCCATGAGCATATGAGCATTATTGAACGTGACCGTGCAGCTGCATGGTTTGCTGATCCCGAGGATGGTACGCCTTTACTGATCTGTTCGGAAATTGGCAGTGAAGGCCGCAATTTCCAGTTCTCACATCACCTGGTGTTGTTTGATATGCCCTACCATCCTGACTTGCTGGAACAGCGTATTGGTCGTCTTGACCGTATCGGGCAGAAGAATACCATCAACCTTCATATTCCCTATTTTGAAAACAGTGCAACGCAGACCATGTACCACTGGTTTGCAGAAGGACTGGATGCTTTCTCCAGTACCTGCCCTGAAGGACATACCGTTTTCAAACAATTGGAACCGGCCTTAAGACAGGCACTAAAAGACCCTGACCAGGCCCAGGTCGATACCCTGATTGCAGCAGCCAGGGACCTGTCAGAAAAAACCCGGGCAGAACTGGAACAGGGACGTGATCACCTGCTGGAGCTCAGTTCCTGCCGCCAACCACAGGCTGATCACCTGGCCGATTACATTCGTGACACAGAATACACCACGGAACTGACGCATTATATCGACCAATTGAGCAACTGCTATGGCCTGGACATGGAAGATCATTCAGCCAACAGTTACATTCTGCGCCCTACTGCACAGATGTCTGTCGATCACTTTCCCGGACTGAATGATGATGGCATCACCTTTACCACGCATCGCACCACCGCACTGATACACGAAGACAGGCACTATTTGAGTTGGGAACATCCGCTGATCAGAGGCGCTATGGATCTCACACTTTCAGGCTTACGTGGTCGTACCGGCATGCTGGCGGCCAAACTCGATAACGGCATGAATGGCCTCTTCCTCGAGTGCCTGTTCGTACTCGAAGCAGTCGGCCCCAAAGGACTCCAGGCAGGAAAGTTTCTGCCTCCCACCTGTCTGCGCCTGCTGATCAACAGCAAAGGTGAAAACAAGGCCGAAACAATCAGTTTCGAAGATCTGCGTGATCACGCCATCAACATCGAAAAGAAAACATTACGTGCATTACTGGAAAAATCCAAACCAGTCATTCCCGGCATGCTGGAGAAGGCTGAACAGGCCGCTAAATCACTGGCTGAACCGATCAAGCAATATGCCACTGAAACCATGCTCGATTCTTATACCAGTGAGATTCAGCGCCTTACCCAGCTACAAAGTATCAATCCGCTGGTACGTGATGACGAGATAGAAGAGATGCAGGCCGAAGGTTTGGCATTACATCGCATGCTGGAATCTTCTCAGTTAAGACTGGATGCAGTCAGGGTTATTGTGCTTGCGTGAATTTGACCACGGCTTCACCTTCGATTGCCACCGTGCCATCCGCTTTATGACACAGTGTTTTCAAGGTAGCTATTGGCTTGTCTTCACGTATATGAATAACTTCAACTGAAGCCTGGACTTCTTCATCAATGTAAACCGGCGCCTTGAAGCTCAATGTCTGTCCCAGGTAAATACAACCATGACCTGGCAGTTTTCCGCCAATTAATCCCGTGATAAGACTACTTACCAGCATGCCATGCACAATACGCTGCCCAAACTGGGTATTTTGTGCATAGTCCTTATCAAGATGCACGGGATTATCATCACCCGATAATTCTGCGAACAACCTGACATCCTGCTCACTGAAAGCCTTTGTTAGTAATGCCCTGTCGCCTTTTTTCATCCTGCAATTCTCCAGTTTCAAAACGAAGAAAACACCGGTAATAACAGCATGGCTACTACCGGCATCACCACAAATGCCATCAATGTCTGCACGGTAATAATTGATGCCATGGTTTCAGTATCTCCGCCCAGTTGTCTTGCCAGAATATACGCCGATGGTGCTGTAGGTGTCATGAATACCAAAATCAATACCACAGCAGCCACGCCACTCAGACCGCTGTAATGAATCAGTACCGCAGCGACAGTTGGTTTCAACACAAACTGGACCAGTGAGGCTTTTACGATCGCACCACTGTGGCCTTTAATCATATCCAGCCGCAAGGCTGCCCCAACTGCCAGCAATCCCAGGGGCAAAGCAGCACGTCCTATGATTTCGAAAATTTTTTCACTAAAGCCCGGTAACCCCATTC
>JABDQZ010000177.1 GCA_013041975.1 Gammaproteobacteria bacterium | reverse complement strand
ATTTTAAGTCGGCCAATGACTGTCATGGTCATCGCATAGGCGACCTGCTGCTTATCGAAGTCACGGAACGCCTGAAACAGTCTTTTCCTAGCGATATCGTCTTACGACTGGGTGGCGATGAATTCATCATCCTGATGCTCAATGAAGATGAAAAAGACGCACTACCTAAACTCAAGCACTTCCTTTCTAATTTGACTAAAACCATATCCATCCAGGATATCGACTTTTCTATCAAGGGAAGCATCGGCCTGACTCAGTACCCAAAGGATGGCGACTCGGTTGATGAGCTGTTACGCAAGGCCGACATTGCCATGTATGAAGCCAAGCACTCCAGGACTGATATTGTCGTCTTTTCGTCAACGCTTGATGAGCAACAGAAATTCAAAAACACTTTAGAGACTGAACTCGCCACGGCCCTGGAAAATGATGAATTCTTCCTGGTTTACCAACCTCAGATCAATGCCACCACAGGAAAAATTAAGGGACTGGAAACCCTTATCCGCTGGGATAATAAAAAACTGGGTTTAGTTGCCCCGGATCAATTCATTAGTACCGCTGAGGCCACTGGCCATATTATCGATATTGGTCAATTTGTTCTAAATCAGTCACTCAAAGAGATATCTGATTTTTGTATCAAACTTGAAAAAGCGACTGAACTGAGCTGCCTAGACAAAGAAGAAGTGAATCTCTCTGTCAATATATCCGTGCAGCAACTATTCCATGACGATTTTGTGCAAATGATGTCCCGTTATGCACACGATCAAACTCCGGACAACATCAGGCTGACCGTTGAAATCACCGAAAGCCTGTTCATTGATGACCTTGAAAAAGCCAAATCGATACTCTCTGAACTCAGAAATCAAGGCATACTGATCTCCCTGGATGACTTTGGCACAGGCTATTCATCACTAAGCAGTATTAACCAACTCCCGATTGATGAGCTAAAAGTCGATAAATCCTTCATCAGTGATATTGATCACTACAGCCAGGACCTTTCTCTGGTTCAAAGTATTATCAGTATTGGTAAAAGCCTCTCAATTCCGGTTGTCGCTGAGGGCGTAGAAACTGAAGAACAGGCAGCCATATTATCGGAAAATCACTGTGACAGTTTCCAAGGGTATCTCTTCTCCAAGCCGCTAAAAATTGATGAATTGCTTGAATTTGTAAAGAATTACAATAAAAAAGCCAATCTACAGTACTTCAGTTCAAATTTTTAAATTATTAATTTTTTATTAAAGTCTTTTTTTTCCTCGCCGATAGGACTCAAAACAGCACAATTTTTGTTGTTTCGTCTTTATCGATACAGGTATTACAAATGCATAAAAATAAAATGATTTTCAGGTCGATACTGTTAACAATAATCACTCTGGGTATGGCATCAACCTCTTCAGCGGCTACACCTGACTATATTGAAGCGGTGAAACTGGATTTTGATGAGTTCAATACCAAAGTCTGGCAAGAGCAACCCAATTCCAGCTGGCTCCCTTCTGGAGAGAAAGCCAGTGTTGATGGTTCAGATACGCTGGAGTCGTTCAATGGATTTTTGAAAAAACGTTTCCCGGGCAGCTTCATTCTTTATAAAAAACTCTCTCCGGAAGATCAGAACAAAGTTTGGAAAAACTACGTTAATACCGGCAATCTGGGTGGAATACGCAGTGATATCTATTCTTTCAGAAGAAAAAGCCGTCGTCGTTAATCCACTTACAAGAATAATCAGGACCGGGAATTCATTATGAACATTAAATCACTTTTTCTATCTGCTGGATTGGCGCTGTTACCTCTTTCTTCAGCCATGGCTACCGTCGACAAGACCTTGCCATTTCCGGACGATAACCCAACAGCCACAGAAATTGCCAAACAGGTTTATTTTGCCAACCACTTTTTTGCTTACGACAATTTTTCTATCGGCGCAAAAAGAAGCCGTAATGCTAAAGCGGTGCTAATCATCAGGGATAAAAATGGCAAAAACAGTACGATAGCCCTGGAACGCCACCTAAACAACAATTATGACGACGGTGTCATCAAGTCTCGTGACCTTGCCATCTTCCGTTCCGGAAAACTCAAGGGTACTGGTTTGCTAGTAACTGATTATGTCGATCAAGACAAGTCTTCCAGTTATTCGATCTGGCTGCCTGCACTGAGAAAAATCCGTCGTTTCGCTGAACCGGCTCACGAAGATAGCTGGGGCGGTAGTGCCTTTACCTTTGGTGATGTGACATTAAGAAAACCAGAACATGAAACCCATGAATTACTGGGCAAGAAAAAAATGCGCAGTTGCCTTGGCGTCATCCCAGAATTGGAAGGCAAGGGTTTTCGATATGTTAGAAAACTGCCCAAGCGTAGCTGCCGCCATATCAACAAGGAAGTCTATGGTCTGAAAAGCACACCTAAAAAAGCAGAATGGTGGTATGACCATCGTATCAGCATGATTGATACCAAGACCTTTGCTGACTATCGAACGGTTTATTACAAAGATGGTAAATTGATCAAGATTATCGACCGCGACTGGGGCGTAATGGACTCTGAAACCGAATCAAAAGATCCAAGAGCCCTGTTCTGGAAATACTGGTATGGCGTCAATCTTGAAACCGGCCAACAGAGCTGGGCAATCATTCCACAGCGCATTATCGACTTTAACCGTGACATAAAAAACAAGTTCTGGTCAGAAAAAACCCTGAGGAAAATCAAACGCTGATTTAAACCGTATCCAACAATAGCTAAAGGCACCTTGACGGTGCCTTTTTTATTGCAGGAATGATAATCTTAACAGTATGACCTTACTGATTATTTACATTCTTATCGCGCTGGGCTTTTCCTTCTATTGCTCCATTGCCGAAGCCGTCCTGCTTTCTGTCAGTCGTCCTTTTATCAGCCTGATGGAAAAGGAAGACCCGGGGAAAGGTAAACTTTTACGAACGCTAAAAGATGATATCAACCGCCCTCTTGCAGCGATTCTATCGCTGAATACCATTGCCCATACCATGGGCGCAGCTGGTGCCGGTGCCCAGGCTGCCCTGGTATTTGGTGATGCCTACATTGGCGTTATTTCAGCCGTTCTTACTTTACTGATTCTGGTTTTCTCTGAAATTATACCCAAGACACTGGGAGCACATTTCTGGAGACAGCTGGCGGTACCTGTTGCCCGCACTGTAAAAATCCTGATATGGATACTCTATCCTTTTGTTATTATGTCGGAAAAGATCACCAGTGGACTGACACACGAAAACAAAATCAAGATCACCCGTAATGAAATGGCTGCCATGGCCGAACTAGGTCACAAGGAAGGTCAACTGGCTTCCAATGAGTCCCGCATTTTGAAAAACCTTTTCCTGCTGCGTGAAACAACCATCAAAGACATCATGACACCGCGCTCGGTGGTATTTTCATTGTCGGACGAACTTCAGGTATCTGAATACTTCGACATGCATGGCAGCATACGTTTTTCGCGCATCCCTATTTATCATCAGCACCATGACAACATCACTGGCTTTGTCCTCAGGAACGATTTATTACTTGCACAGGCCAGAGGTAATACGGATACGCCATTGAGTACCTATCGTCGTGATATCAACGCCCTGTCCGACCATACAAGCGTTCTTGATGCCTATGAAATATTACTCAACTCGCGGGGGCAGATTCTGCTGGTCGTCGATAACTATGGCGTCATGCTGGGCATTGCCACGCTGGAAGACATTCTGGAGACCCTGCTGGGCCTTGAAATTGTTGATGAGGGTGACAGCATTCCGGACATGCAACAACTCGCACGTCGTCTCTGGAAAAAACGCGCCCAGGAAATGGGGCTGGCAATTGACGAATAAGCCTTGAAGCCTTTAAAGACCAGCAACTGGCAGGCAGCGGTTTTGTATGAATTCTTGCATGCCTGAACCAGTAAACATTGGTATTGTCACGTGCAAACAAAAGGAGTTTTAAGTAGTATAATTAACTATGACATCTGATAAAAAGCCTGTTGCAGAAATCATCATTACCAGCATCCTCGGATATGGTTTAATCTTTGCCGGGGTTGCCTCCCTGCTCGGCCTGACCTGGCATATCTGGGAGCTGTATCAACATCCAGAACTATCCATCCGTTTTGCAGAAGCACTGAAAAACCTGCCAGAACAGGAAACCGTACCGTTTTCCCTGCTCAAGCTGGGTGGCTGGCAGATCATGCTGCTATTGTTATTAATCGCCGGCAAGGTTTCAGTCTGGCTGATTGAATCGGGTAAAAGGATTCTGGATTAAGCTATACGAACATGAACGATAAAATTCTCGTCGCTGTGTTCCTGATTTCCGGACTTGTCTGTATTACTTCCATAATCAAGTATGTACAGCACGATAATCAGAAATTCTTCCATATCGCTTCGATTTCAGGGCTGGTTTGTGCTGCCAGCTTTTTATGGGTCTACTATGATTTCTAAAATGGCATTGGGTATTTTCGTATAACACCATCAATCTCACGGATTGCGTCTTCAGGCAATGCCGTTTCAAATGCAGCAATATTTTCATTCAGCTGACTCAGGCTCGTCGCACCAATGATGGTGGAACTGACTCCATCAACCCCGGCACACCAGGCCAGTGCCAGCTGTGCCGGCGTTAAATGATATTGCTGTGCAATGTTGCAATATTCCGCAACAGCCTTATCAACTGTTTTTGTGTCACGAAAAAGTCCAAGGCGTTGCGACAATGCCCAACGGCTACCTTGCGGCCTTGAACCATTGAGGTATTTTCCACTTAACACACCTCCAGCCAATGGCGACCAGGGCAGATAGGCAACATCTTCATGAACACAATTTTCAAGCAGGTAAGGCCAGTCTTTGAAGTGCAACAGGCTGAATTCATTCTGGATAGAAACCATACGAGGCAGAGAATGTTTTTCTGCCAGCCTGAGGTATTCATTAATACCCCACGGCGTATCATCAGAAAGCCCGCAATAACGGACTTTTCCCGCTTTAACACAACTATCCAGCGCCTGAAGGATCTCCAGCATTTGCGCAGAATGTTCAGCAGTATCTACATCACTGAAGCTGAGCATCCCTGGCCAATGCTTGGAAAAGTGTGGTGACAACCGGTTAGGCCAGTGCAACTGATAGAGATCGATATAATCGGTTTGCAAACGTTGCAGTGAAGCATCAACCGAAGCGATGACTGCCTCTCCCGTAATATCCTTACCCTCCCGTATCCACGGCAGTCCATTACCTGCAATTTTTGTTGCCAGGATTATTTCACTGCGTCTGTCTTGATTTTTCGCTATCCAGTTACCGATGAGTGTTTCTGTTACACCATAAGTCTCTGCGGATGGTGGTACAGCATACATCTCGGCAGTATCGATGAAGTTAATACCGGATGAAAGCGCTAACTCGATCTGTTCATTTGCATCAGCCTGGTTATTCTGGGTACCCCAGGTCATTGACCCCAGACAGATACTGGAAACATTCAATTCACTTTGTCCGAGTTTTACGTATTTCATATTTTTTCCTCTTCCAGGCCGTTAGGTTTCACTGGCTTTGGCTCACAAAGATAATCAATCAATCGCTCCACCTGAAGTCGGCAACAGCCATTACCATCTGTAGCATAGGTTTGTTTTCTGACGTCTTCCAGCGTGGTCGCTCCAGCAATGATGGCATCGACAATTATAAACTTTGGAATTTCATTACAGACACAGAGATTTTTTCCCAGACTATCGCGATGAAAATCTGGAAGTTTATCCAGGTACTTTTTTTCAACGAAAGGAACATCACACATATCGATCTCTATTATTCGTCAGTAATAACCGCAGTTCCCTGTAAGAATACCATGCAATAATAATGACATATCTTAATGGTATTATATTTATTATGTTCTATAGTTACGGCAAGTTTGAGTCAACACTGAGGACATTATGGCCATAAAGAAAACCACCAAGAAAAAAGTATCCAAAAAGAAATCCGCAAGAAAAGCCGTTATGCCAATTGAGGCAGTAATCGAAATCGTTGCAGCACAATCTAAAATCAGCCCGGCCTGCAAAGAAGCTGTAGTGAATTACAATGCAGCAATGCGTGCTCTTGCTGCTGTAAACAAAAAAGTGATTGCCTTTACTGGTCGTTTTGAAAAGAGCTTGACCAATGTCGATAAGGCTAAAACGCCTAAACAGAAAGCCTTGGCGAAACAACGCCTGGCTGCATCCAGGTTGGCCAAAGCTGAAGTGATAGCAGATGCAAAAGCAAAAACCAAAGCTGTAAACGATACTGACAAAGTCATACGAGCCTTAGCAAATCTTTACAATACATCTCTGGCTAGATTCGAGAAATCGTTTGCACGAAATGCAGCAGCCAAGGCAAAAGCATTAAAACCCAAGAGAAGAAGAGTCTCTAAGAAAAAAGCCGCAAAGAAATAGCCTTTTTCTGGACACCTATTATAAGCCCGCCTTTTCTAACGAAAACGGTGGGCTTTTTTATATTGAATAAATACCCAGGCTCACTATTCTACAGTTTTGCAGCCTTCATCAAGTCAGTGTATTCATCCGGTGAAAATATTTTTCTTAAATCAATGAAACTTCCCGAAGCAAAGTCTTTTAGAGCCGGTAGCGCTTCGAATATCTTTCGTGCAGCAACTTCTGGTGTCTGCATGCTATCGGTATCCTGAGCATCTTTTAATCGCTGCAATGCCGGAAATGCATCACCATCAACATCATTGCAGAGATAATCCATCATGTCTGTGTCGACCAGACCCGGAGCAATTGCCGAAATATGCGTAGCGGGCATTTCATGAGCATAGAGTTTGCCAAGCATATTTAAGGCGGCCTTGGAAAGTGCATAACCACCCCAGCCTTTGTTGACCAGGACCGCAGCACCTGAAGATATCAGAAGAATTTGCTTTACGTGTATATCTGAACGCAGCAGGAAATCCAGAATCAGTTTATTTGACCATACATTCGTGGTCATCATCTTTTCGAGTTCTTCGACACTTGTATCACTCATGTCTTTAATGTCACCAAGGATACCCGCGTTCAATATTACAACATCTAAAGATTGAACATCAGCGAGTAAACTTTCAAAACAACGATGAATATTATCTATGAGTGACAGGTCACAAGGTATATGACGCATATTGTGATGGAAAGCCTGTCCAGTGCGACTGCAGCCATAAACAAAATAATCCTCAGCGATGAGAACTTCAGCGAGCCCCCTACCCAGCCCCCGGCTCACTCCCGTAATTAATGCCGATTTATGCATGTTATGACTCTCCCCCGGTAACCAGAGTACTATGGCCTGGTTTCCTCGATTACTATCTGACAAACGTCAGTATGAATGAGTGTTAAGCGACTTGCATAAAAAGCTAATCTTCTTCTTTTTGTTTTCTGATTTCATCTTGCAGACGTTTTTTGAAACGCTTGTCATCACTCCATTTCATATAGACTGAGCCAATTTTATAGACCAAAACTACAAGGATAATAAATATCAGGATATTGCCGAGTATATGCATCTATGATTTCTTAATTAATTACTCTCAAGTTTCAGTCTACCAACAATAAACTATCAGAGTGAAGCATAGTGGAGTTACCATTATTGCAAGTTCGATTTTTCAAAAATTAAAAACTTGCGGAATACATTTTTTGAGATTGCTATAAATATATTTGCTTATTCTCTAAACAATCTTTATAGTCAATAGTGTTTGAAAGTGCACATCTCTATTTATGCTTGCCATCACGAAGTTATTCCTTGATCTACCTCGTCCTGATTTTCATATTTTAAAGTAACACGTTTAAGCCTCACTGCCTTTACAAAGGCTTTTATAACAATTAAGGAATGAGGATATCACTATGTCTAAAACTACTGGACTTGCTGTCTCTGGCAATAGATAAGACCAGAAAATGTCCAACCCGTCTGTTACCGACTGGCTAATTTCATTACATCTTTATCTACAAAGCTTTTATGTATTTCGAGAATCAGGTGTTTTAGTTGTTCGATAATTTAATTCAAGACAACAATATGGAGAAACTGGATTGATTGATAATGCTATGTACCTGAAGATTATAGAAGATGTATTAAAGTCTAAATTTAAGGGATATTTTTTATATGAAAAACACAGTTTCATCGGTACTTTGAAAAAGTCAGACATCGATGAATTTATCGAATCATCCATTTCCAATATTGATGCTGAGATAAATAAGATAGAGTAAACAATGAATTCTGAAAGTTTTATGATCGTTCACTTTACTAACGGTAAAAAACAAACTTTTTCGTTTCCAAGCCAGGGAACTAAAGTTATGAGAGGCAAACTGGCCGAGGAAATTTTTAATTCTGGCCAATTGATGATCGAATTGGAAAATAAAATGGTCATGATTCCACTGGCAAATGTTATGTATGTGGAAATGAAACCAATACCATCCCCCCTCCCTAATGTTGTATTTGAGAAAGGCAAATACCTTGGCGAAAATTAATTCTTGGATTTAGATTACTGAGGATTAGCCAAGGACCAGGCAATGTCTTTTACATTGCTTTTTCTATTTTATAAAATGAAATAATGTTTTACTTGCTCGCTACTGCTGGCTATGAGCAGAAAACAAGCATAAGCACATGATTTGAGCCCCTCATGCTGATTATTTCTAATAATACCAATATACCAGATCACGAAATTGAGATTACTGCTATCCGATCACAAGGACCCGGCGGTCAAAATGTCAATAAAGTTTCTTCTGCAATTCATCTTCGTTTCGACATTCCCGCTTCTTCTCTTCCTGACTTTTACAAGCAGCGCCTGCTAAAAATAAAAGACAGTCGTATCAATAAAGAAGGCATTGTCATCATTAAGGCACAGAAATTTCGCTCCCAGGAAAAGAATCGGGAAGATGCCCTGGTTCGATTACAGGCATTAATCCGTAGCGTTGCCGTTGTACAAAAGAAACGCCGCCCAACCAAACCTAGCAAAGCTTCGAAAAACAGGCGCATGGACAGTAAAACCAAACGCGGGAAGACCAAGTTATTACGGGGAAAAGTTCCACATGAATAAAATCGCCATTTTTGCGGATGTACAAAATATTTACTACACCACCAAAGAAGCCTATGGCAGACAATTCAACTACCGCAAATTATGGCAAAAAATCAGCGATGATGGAGAAATCGTCTCAGCTTCTGCTTACGCTATTGACCGTAATGACCCTGCTCAACAAAAATTCCAGATTGCGCTTCAGCATATTGGGTTTAATGTAAAGCTGAAACCCTATATTCAGCGAAGTGATGGTTCGGCTAAAGGTGACTGGGATGTCGGCATTACCATTGATATTATGGATACAATGAATGAGGTTGACGTCATAATATTACTATCTGGTGATGGAGATTTTGATCTATTAATGCAAAAGGCCCAAAGCAAAGGTATTCGCGCTGAAGCCTATGGTGTACCCACACTCTCATCCCATTCCCTTGTACAGTCAGTATCCAGGTTTCACCCGATAGAAGATGATCTATTATTATAATTTCATCTGTCCCCTTACATCTTGGATGTCTTGCCTTTGCCGGCTGCAAGCTATGTTTCCGGGTGCTGCATGCAAATGATATTAAATGCCCGCGGACCTGAAATTATTCTCTGTTATTTCAGGTCTATTGTAGGTATTCAATAAAAGGAGCATAAAAATGAAATCCATAGCTATTTTGATCGCAAGTTTTCTATTTTTTGTAAATCATGCCGTTGCAGACAAGGCCACTTTCGCTGGCGGCTGTTTCTGGTGTATGGAGGCTGATTTTGAAAAACTGGAAGGCGTAACAGACGTAATCTCGGGATTTACCGGGGGTACATTGGAAAATCCAACCTACCAGGGTAATCATGCCGGTCATTATGAGGCTGTTGAAATAACTTATGATCCCCAAAAAATCAGTTATGACATGTTATTGGATCATTATTGGGTGAATATCGACCCCTTTGATGCTAAGGGGCAGTTTTGCGATAAGGGACATAGTTACCTGAGTGCCATTTTTGTAGCCAATGAAATGGAAAGAAAACTCGCTGAAAAATCCAGATCGGAAGTGGTCTCCCAGTTCCCCGGGAAGACAGTGATTACACCCATTCTGGATGCATCGACATTTTATCCCATCAAAGGTAAAGAGAGTTATCATCAAGATTATTATAAAAACAACCCTATACGATACAAGTTCTATCGTTATAATTGTGGGCGTGACAAGCGTTTGCAAGAAATATGGGGCGAGAAAGCTAAAAACTGATTTGTTAAATTCAACAAAATAGCTTTTACTTCGCTCTATTTACGGATTCATGCCGCATGGAAAACCATTTTAGGGTGAAAATTTTTTGCTCCTTTATTTCTGATAAGGAATCTCAGGATAATATGAGCCGAGGTATTTTGTTAAATGAGAGAGTTACGAAGACAGATTGAACGTTACCGATGCGATATAGAAGTAGGTGTTATTGGCAACAATGGAGAGGCTGTTATTTCTGAAACTTTCGACATTTCAGAAGAAGGCATCAACCTTATGTTACCCGCCTCTTCGGTCATGGGATTACTGGAATCCGGTTTAAACCTGGTCAATGGTGAAATCATAGAGATATTGTTACCAAACCACGATCAAACGGTCGATATGCAAATCTCTGGCTCAATTGTACACGCCAAGGCTGTTGTTGATGGAAGCTACTTGATCGGTTTTCATTTTCTGGATTTTGGTGAAGAAACAAAATCTCACATAGCTGATTTGATCAAGCAGTTGGAACTCAATTTATAACAATAGAATATTTTTCAAATATCTCGTCATGAAGCTTTCTCGGGAAAAAGAATTAACACTTAATGAGAAAAAAGTGACAATTGCCCTTAAATCAAATAACAAGTGATTAATTCTTATAAATTTTCAGGCGGAAAAAGCTGTGTATGAAAAGTATTTCAAAAAAGTAACCAGTATTGTTTTTGGCATTATCCTGGCGTTCTTAACTATTGGTATTGCCATTGGTGCTTTAAAACTCGTCATTAACTTTATCGATATTATCCAGACAGCTGAAATCACTGGCAGTTATCAGAAAATGATTTCTGATGTGTTGTCTTTGTTTATTTTGATTGAGTTATCCCGCTCACTTGTCAGTTATTTTGAATCAGATACATTGAAAGTGATGTTTATACTTGATGCAGGGCTAGTATTTGTTCTAAGAGAAATCATGATCATGCTATTTGAAAACAAGGCCACAGAAACCATGCTGTTATCAATCACAGCCTTATTACTTGTAATCGGTGGTTTACGCATTGCCTGGATGATTGCGGATAAAAAGGTAAACCTTGAAAACCCAGACTCTAATGGATGATGCACAAGGAGACACCGTAAAACCAAAGGAAGAAAAGCCTCATCATTTCAGGCTCATTGTAATTCTAATAGTGTTGGGGCTTGTGGCCACAACTGCCCGTCTTTATTTAAACTCCGAAGATAAATTTCCTGCCGGTGACCGAATTTGGTCTGTATCTCTGGCTGCTAATTTTTATTCTCCTGAGGCTGGAGGTAAAATTCGAATATCCTCTCCCTGGGACACCCGTCACGCCCGACTTTATGGGATGACCATGCTACATCCTGGATTGCGAATGCAGCGTACCAGAAAGGATATTAATGCTCGTGAAGCTGTTTTCATATCAACCAGAGAGGGAAATCTTACAGTTGAAATCAACTACCAGATTCACTTCAGCAGTCTTCCTCTAACAAATGCTGCAACATATAAGTTGACAGAAAATAATCGCTCTAAATGGCTTGCTAGCAGTCACAGGTTTCCATCTGACAGCCCTTTTATCAACACACTTATTGATGACTTAAAAATCCAACAGAAAAACACTGACACGATTGATACCGTTAAAACCATTTTCGAGCATCTCAGTGAAAAGATAATTATCAGGAAAAATGGATCTCAGGATGTGATCGAAATTCTTCAGACCGGTCATGCGAGTAAACTCGGTAGCAATCTGGCTGCCATTACATTATTTAGAGCGGCACACTTGCCTTCTCGGCTGGTTAACGGCATCTCTTTGTCAGATCCCTCTGAAAATCCTCACTCAGTTTACTGGATAGAAGTCTTTTTTGAGAATAAATGGCATTCTTTTGATATTGCAAACGGATATTTCGACTACCTGCCACCAGAATATATTCCATTCGCCAAAGGCAATAACAACATTGTAGACGTAGAAAAATTACAACTAAAATCTGCAGACTGGATGATTCATTATTCCGCACCCCAGCATGGAATGTTTATTTCTGACAATTCAAGTCCCCTGCAAATTATGGATCTCACCCGACTCCCGGCAACGGTCAGGGAAGAACTGACACTACTCTTACTCTTACCATTCGGTGTTTTGCTCACTGTCATACTACGCCATATCGTTGGAGTAAGAACATTCGGAACTTTTTCACCCACGCTACTTGCGCTTGCCGCTGTTTTCGTCGACTGGCTAACCGCCGTCATTGCCTTTTCTTTAATCACGATACTGGGTGTTATTGGCAGCAGTGTTGCCTTACCGAAAATAAAATTAAATCGCGCGCCAAGGCTCAGCATTATTTTCACGCTGGTAGCCATCATCATGACCTTTGTCGCATCTTTTATAGGGTATATGTCACCGATAGAGCAAAGCGGCCTGATACTGCTTCCAATCGTAATTCTGACCACTCTCGTTGACAATATTTATTCCACGTTGGATGAGCGTGGGCTGCGTATTGTAGCTATGAGACTTTCCTGGACTATCGTTGCCGCCCTTTCTTCTCTGCTAGTTCTATTACAAACAGATATTGGACACTGGCTATTGGTTTATCCCGAATTACATATCTTTACAATTGCACTCATCATTGCCATTGGACATTATAACTACAAGTATTTAGCTGATATGAGTTGGCTTAAATGGATGAAAGAACCGGACATCAAGCGTTCAAAATCACCGACACCGGACTAGTCTACCAAACTAGAGCAACCATCTTTTAATAAATAGGTCTTTGCTGAATTCACCAGAATATTATTCTTTAAAAAATTTCTTCCCAGAAGCAGCTGATAATTAAATCCTGTTCGATCGACAAGAGTCACTTCGACCGTTTGCTTTCTGTTTCCCAGACACAGAGTCATTTGAATCACCGGGCGTTTTTGCTGGTTTCCAAAATGGCGCTTGATTTTTGCTGTGCGTATTACCGGGTAATCAAATAATCCCGCATCATTATCGAAATTAATTAGACGGAAACGTACGTGCTGTTTATTATCAATTTCATAAAATTGCATATTTTCGGCATTGATAGAGGTTGTTTTTGCACCTGTATCCAGCTTTGCTTTTATAAGAATGTTATTCGGAAAAACCTTTGCGTATTCAACCCAACCAGCAACCACAGGAGCAGTTTGTTGTGCATGCGCCTGGAAAAACAGAAAAAACACCAGACACAGGGCTGTTACTGGTTTAAATAAACGTTTATGCATAACCATGACAAATCATACCAACAGTTGGATAATGAAAATTTAGGCAATACCCATACAACCGCTAATGTTGCTCTGGTAACAGCCCGTTCGATAATAGAATCTGCTATTCTCTCGCGATACGCAAGTGACACAGTATATGAACAAGTCAAAATCTAACACCAGCCAACTGATGCGGTTTACTCTGCCATTCTGGCTATGTTTTACATTGACTTCACCGCCTCTGATTGCAGAGGGCAAGCCTGTACTCGAAATTACCGGCGTCGAAAGTGCGTTACAAAAGAACATGATCACTTCGCTGCCACTGGCATCCGAACCCTGTGATGCACCTGCCTGGCGTATCAGGCAGCTATTCAGACGTTCTCCGACTCTCCTTGACCAGGCTGCACGGGCACTGGGCTATTACCATTTAAAAATTGAAAAAGACCTGAGCTTTAATAACAACTGCTGGCAGGCAAAATTTAATATTCAACCTGGTGAGCCTGTTCTGATTGAATCAGTCAATATCCTGATTCAAGGTGATGCTCGTCAGGACACCGAGTTCACTAAAGTTCAACAACGGGCCAAAGCACTCTCTCAGCAACAATTGCATCACGGTGAATATGAAAAACTGAAAGACCGCTTCGTATCACTTGCTGAGGAAAGAGGCTATTTCGATGGCAGGTTCAACCAGACCCGCCTGCAGGTGAATACTAAAACCAACCGGGCTTTTATAACACTGGAATATGACTCGGGCCCGCGCTATCGCATCGGCACCGTAAATGTAGAGCAAAATACCTATGACCCACTTTTGCTGGAGCGTTACATCAGCATCAAACCCGGGGACTATTATGATGCGACAACCTCGTCAAAAACGCACCGCTCACTCTCTGACAGTGGTTATTTTGAACAGGTCAGCGTAAAGCAGGATTTTAAAAATGCCACGGGTGGCAAAATTGATATACTGATTCAGCTGCAGCCACGCAAACGCACAGCCTATACC
>JABDQZ010000079.1 GCA_013041975.1 Gammaproteobacteria bacterium | reverse complement strand
CAATGGTTCTGCATCCAGAATCGGATCAACCGTGGTTTCAAGCATGGCCACCTTGTGGCCCTCATTTTCTGTATACAGTGAACAGGCAATTCCACTGCGCCCTGCCCGGCCTGTTCGACCGATACGGTGAGTATGTATTTCAGCATCATGCGCGATGTGATAATTAATGACGGCATCAAGTTCATCAATATCCAGACCACGGGCAGCAACATCTGTTGCTACCAGAATCGAAATGCTTTTATTGGAAAATCTCACCAGCGTAATGTCCCTGTCTCGCTGTTCCAGGTCACCATGTAATGCCAGTGCGCTAAAGCCAACCTCATTCAACTTGTCGGCAACATCCTGCGTTTCTTTTTTGGTATTACAAAAGATAAGCGTCGACCCGGGTGAATAATGTAATAAAAGCAAACGTAATGCGGTGAAACGATACTGGCTATCCGGTACCTGGTAAAAATGCTGTTCAATGCTGGCATCATCATGAACCTCCTCGACCTTAACCATCGCGGGAGTGTTCATAATACGGTGGATCATGGACTCGATTTGATCTGGAAACGTCGCGCTGAACAACAGTGTCTGACGCTTGCCTGGTATCTGCTCAATGATGTTATCCACCGCAACCTGAAACCCCATATCGAGCATGCGGTCTGCCTCATCGAGAATCAGCATATTAACGTCATTGAGCGTCAGTGTTCCCCTGCTGAGATGATCCTCGATGCGGCCCGGAGTACCCACAACAATATGAGCACCATGTTCCAGCGATCCAGCCTGTGGCCCAAAGGGCATACCTCCGCATAGCGTCAGCACCTTGATATTGTGGATACCCCTGGCAAGCTTTCTGATCTCCTTGGCTACCTGGTCGGCAAGTTCTCGCGTCGGACAAAGTATCAGCGATTGAATGCGGAAGCGTTTTACCTCGAGCTTTTGCAGCAAACCCAGGCCAAAGGCCGCTGTTTTGCCTGAACCTGTTTTGGCCTGGGCGATCACATCTCGTCCTTCCAAAATAAATGGCAGGCTTTTAGCCTGTACCGCTGTCATTGTCTGATAACCGAGAGTATTCAGATTTTTTAACAGATCAACATGCAGACCCAGGCTGGAGAATTTGTGTTCACTCATTTATGATATCCCGCTACTGAAACAGAAAGAAAAAACTATTTCTTCCAGACAGAGCTTTTAGTTGACTGAACTTCAGGACGCAATTTCATTTGTAACCCTTTGAGAAAGTTGCGTAGCACCTGGTCTTTACATTCGCGGTAGTGTTTATGACCCACCTTACGAAAAAAAGCACTTAACTCATGCTTGCTGATATGAACATCGCTCAGTTTCAGCGTCTCCAGCATATCATTATCTTTATAATCCAGGGCAATCCTCAGCTTTCTAAGAATCATATTATTGGATAACTGTGACTCTGGTTCGGGTTGTGTACCTTCTCTTTTACCGCGCCTGTCATTAATCAGCCCATTGAGAAAAGTCGCTAATTGAAGGTCACTGAGTTTATTCAGATCAGGGTCTTCATCTTTTAATAACCAGCTTTTGACCTGTTGAGGTGAAACCTCATGATCAGCCAGTGCAAACAATGCAACAATATTTGAGTCTTTAAAATCAAAGATATACCGAACGCGTCTGAGAATATCGTTATTAGTCATAATCGTATCCCGATTTAAGCAGCTGACACATCACGCAGGTACTCGTCATAAGTGCCACTGTAGTTTGTGATTCCTGTTGGAGACAGTTCGATGATTCGTGTTGCCAATGATGATACAAACTCACGGTCATGACTGACAAAAATAAGGGTTCCCGGGTAGTTTTCCAGTGCCAGGTTGAGCGCTTCAATTGACTCCATATCCAGGTGATTGGTGGGCTCATCAAGTACCAGAACATTAGGTTTTTGCATCATGAGTCTGCCAAATATCATTCGCCCCTGTTCACCGCCAGAGATACTTTTTACGGATTTATCAATGTCATCCTGAGAAAACAGTAAGCGACCCAGTATGGCGCGAACCGCCTGCTCGTCATCAGTTGGCTTCTTGAAATGACTCATCCAGTCAAATAAAGACATGTCATTGCTAAAATCACCGGAGTGATCCTGGGCGTAGTAACCGATATTGATATTTTCTGACCATTTAACCATGCCGCTATCGGGCACAAGATCGTGTACCAGGGTGCGCAACAAAGTCGTTTTGCCGATACCGTTAGGCCCGATGACCGCAATGCGTTCACCGACTTCAGCCATCAGATTCAGACCACTAAATAACGGCACACCATCATAACCTTTGCTCATTTCTTCGATTATCAGTGCATTTCGATATAATTTTTTATCCTGATCAAAACGGATAAAGGGACTTCTTCTGCTGGAAGGCTTTATTTCTGTGAGTTGAATTTTTTCGAGTTGTTTTGCGCGTGAGGTCGCTTGTTTGGCTTTTGAAGCGTTGGCTGAGAAACGGCTGACAAACGTCTGCAATTCGGCAATTTTTGCTTTTTTCTTGTCATTGTCAGCCTGTTGCTGTTCAAGGATCAAAGTTGATGCTGTCATATAGTCATCATAGTTGCCGGGATAAACACGTAACTCACCAAAGTCCAGATCAGCCATGTGTGTACATACGCTGTTTAGGAAATGACGATCATGCGAGATAATGACCATGGTGCTGTTGCGTTCGTTAAGAATCTTCTCTAACCAGCGAATGGTATTGATATCGAGGTTATTGGTGGGCTCGTCAAGCAGCATGATATCCGGATCGGCAAATAAAACCTGAGCGAGTAATACACGTAACTTCCAGCCTGGAGCGACGGCACTCATTAAGCCGGTATGTTGTTCAATCGGGATTTCAAGGCCTAACAATAATTCACCGGCACGTGACTCTGCAGTGTAACCATCGAGCTCTGCAAATTCGACTTCGAGTTCAGCAACTCTCATCCCTTCTTCTTCGCTCATCTCTGGCAGAGCATAAATACGATCTCGTTCCTGCTTGATTTGCCATAACTTTTCATGACCCATGATGACAGTATCGAGGACTGAAAACGCTTCGAAGGCAAATTGATCCTGGCCTAATTTACCGACCGTTTCATTGATGTCGACAGCCACATTGCCTGATGTAGCATCCAGGTCGCCACTCAGGATTTTCATAAAAGTAGATTTGCCGCAGCCATTGGCACCAATCAGGCCATAGCGATTGCCATTACCGAACTTGACGGAAATATTTTCGAATAATGGCCGAGGGCCAAACTGCATCGTGATGTTTGCTGTTGTAATCAAGGGAAGATTCCGAGGGAGGTATAATTGAGATCAAAATATCGGTACTTATGCCTGTTTAAGCCAGGCACAAAGAAATGATTATATCACTTATGAGCAGTTTTAAGTGAAAATTAAATTGGTAGCGTGGCAGGATTCGAACCTGCTACCTTAGGGTTATGAGCTGCCTAAATACAATATAAGCTATTGTTTTGATAATCTATATTCAGCAGAGCGGCATCTTAAAAAACTAAGCGGTCAAAAGATTATGTTAACTGTGAACAATGTGGCTGGTTCTTCTGTGGTCATTGCCACCAAAGATAAAGTTTGACCAGCTGTAAAGGTTTTCATATCGTAGGTACACTAACTTGGGATTCTCAAGAGTAATTTTTAAATAGGTGAAAAATGAAAAATCAAATCAAATGCTTCAGTATGCTTATCGCTTTTTGTTTCAGTGTTATCTTTGTTGCGGGTTGTCAGACATCTCCGTCAAAAGTACCAACTTATTTGAATAGTTCAAAATAATTGCCTTGAAGAATTAATTGGTGACTCTTGTTTTGGATACTTGCATCAATAGTTTCATACACTCAAAATCCAGTTTTCGGAAGCAGTTGCCCCTCGCCCCGCAAGAGACAAATTCCCATGATTGTCTGCAATCACCTATTTGGATGATTTTCAGGATTTCCCCTTTTTGCCAACGATCCCACATCAAGGATTTTTCAGATTCAGTATAAAAGTGCTTCTTTCGTTGTTTCATTTTCAACATCCTCCTCTCTATACTTAGAGAATAGATGTTGCATTGACTCATTGAATCCGCCGCAAACAGCAGCCTGTTAGTATTTTCTAATGCCGATTGAATCTTCCAGATAGCAGTCAGTCAGCAGACAAAAAACTCTTACTTCGCTGGATCAGTTTCATTGCCGAACCATAGTACGGCATAATTGCTATAAATCCCTACTCCAATTGCTTGCCAATGATGATCATTCCATATTCCTTGATTAAGAATCACGGCATTATGGCCTCTGCTTTTTTTCCAACTGTTTATAGCGGACATCGCGCTTAGCTTCTTATACTCACTAGTAACTCTATAAGCATTTTCATAGCCATTACCTGGATACCCTGTTAGCTCACGGGGTTTGTTCCACATGCATTGTGCTTGCGCGTGATCAGATGTGTAACAACATCCAGACCATTTTCCCGAAGAAGACCAACTATGCATATTGCATTTTCCCTTAGGCGGGTTTTCACTCAAATCTCTAGCATGTGTTTGGGCTACATAATTAAGCGACGGTGATAAGGGAATCTTTGGTAACCCGTTTTTAACACGATACTCATTTAGCAAATTATATAATTTTAGTTCCTCTGTACTGGTTTGTGCACAGCACGTTGTTTCGAGAGGTGTGTATAAGGCAGCAGACTTAGATGAGTTGGTTTTAAATGGATTGGTCTGACAAGATGACAGAAACGTAACGAATACGATTGGTAGTAAAAGAGAACGCATAGCTACTCCATGTCTGTTGATATTCCCATTGCTTATACAAGGATATTCGACAAAGACCCACTGGGCAACTCCTGCTGAACAGCGGATAAAAAGAATCTATCTGGTCTAGGGGTGACAAGCTTGGCTATAAGCACTCACATACCTCCGAGGCTTTAGTTGGTGAAGGAGGTATGAAATGATTAACGTCTAGGTTTTTTCTAAGTTTTTGTAACGCTGAGCAAGTAGTGACACAAATTCTGGATGCTCTGCAATCAGGGGTGTAATAGCAACATTAAATCCTGGGTTTTTATCCATAACCGACTGACAAATCTCAGCGATGTCACCACCTTCACCTGCATGCCGACCAGGCAAGAAAAACATCATAGCGACCACAGCACCAGGGCTTTTTTCTTTGGCGCGTTCATTCAACCAGTCTTCCAGTAGCTGGCCATTAAAATCATATTCTTTGCCTTCGCGGCGTTCCATGCAGGCTTGAGCCAATTGGTATTGATCCCCGAGCTGGTCTTGAATCAAGTTGGCTAAATGTTCACGTACTGCCGTGACTCTTGGTACAGGAGATCCATGATCAACCAGTACGATGTTTCGTAGTCTGCCCGCGGTCTGTTTCACATGATCGACGAGAATTTTTGCCAACTTGGCGTCACCTTCTGGTAGCGGATAGACTGGTTTGGCTATCTTAATTTCAAATTCGCCATATTCTTCCTCAAGCCTAGCTTTTTCGTCTGGGACAAATTTGGTTAGGGCCTTGCTGTTGCCAAAAAACAGTGGCAGAAGAATGTAATCTCGGCTGCCATGCGCTAGTTTTTCAGCCATGAACTCACTAAAAACCTGGGCTTTAGTGTCTCCAATTTTTTCAACAGGGATTTTGTTGGCATGTTGCAGGGAAACTGGATGTACTGTTTGGCCGATATTGTCGGACAAAAGCTTGCTCAACTGGCGAAGTTGAATTGTGGCATTTGGCTGAGTCGAGCCATTATCGGATAGCAGAATGGTAGTCATAGGTAAGTGTTCGCCCAATTGGAATAAATTTACTTTCTAAATCCCATGATAAATCAATTATTAGATAGAATTACCCTAATATTGCGATTGTTTACTTCTTTCATCAAGGCTCAATCTGACTAGGTTTCATGGGGTATTTGCACCAAACAGCAAACATCGCATCCTGGTGACGCCGGCAAAGCGGGATAAGACCTAAATAGCCGTCATCTCAACTCATGAAATGAAATTGAACGATTACATGTCTACAACAGGAATTTGAAAATTATACTTATCTATAGCTTCTCTGAATAAATCGTAAATAACATCACGTGCATTGAGGTGACGTCTAAACATTTCTTCAACTGTAGCTTGCTTTGGTCTAGCTCCTGATTTTGCTTTTATACGGGCAAAACAACCCCACAAACCATTTAAAGCCGAATGATGTTCTTCTAGTCTTTTGATATCAGAAATCAGTAATGTCTGCTTTGCCATTCCCTGGTTTTAGATTTCTATAAGTCGGAAGGGTCGTTAAACAACTCATAGCAGATCGATTTATTACTCAAAACCAGTTATTAATATTTTCTCTTGCAATTTTCTGCCGGGTATTTTGTGAAAGTTGCTCTAACCAGCCATTGGCAAATTCTACATGCTCTGGAAGTGCCGCCCAACGCCTGGGTATATAAGTATCCATACCCAAAATAAATCGCGTTGGGTTCTCCTCCAGCAACTTTTTCCAATCGGGCCTGAGTTGTTCATCATCATCAAACATATTATAACGAAATGATAATTCACAGAATAAATTAGGATATTCTTTTAATGCCTGTGTTATGTCTTCAATAGGATGGTCCATTCCACAATGGGCCCAAATAACACGTACATTAGGTTGTAAGTTTACAAGCGTAAGAATGGTTGCATAATCAGAATGGGCGCTAATAGCGAGTTTATAATCCGCAGCCAGTTGCATTATCTCTTGTATCACAACAGTATCTTTATGCTTTTCAAATAAATGAAACTCTCCGATGCCAGCATATATACCTAAGTCTATCTTCTGCTTTAAGTGATTCAATATTGTCGGGTCGGAGTGAAAGGTAAACTGATCCCTGATGTTACGATAGGGCCTAAGAAAAGGAATCACACGGCCTGGTGCTAGTTTATATAATTTCTCTGTACCTTCCGTTGGGGTACTAGAGACAATAGCACGTTGAATATTATTTTCGGCCAAGTAGTTAATCGCCTGCTCCGGTGAAAGCATTGGCCATACATCCTGATTATAGTGTATGTGACCATCATTGATTTCAAACGCATAGGGAGTAAGAGGGGATAGAAAACACAGAGAAATCAGCCAAATTTTGATTTTATAATGCATAATTTTTTGATTGGTACTTTATGTACGTAAAAATATAAATTTGAAAACTGTAGACTAATACTAGTCAATTATATGAATATTATTCATGTCCGCTGTTCGATAATAAACTGACCTCAGCCTACTTTCATCTGTTGTATGACACTGGCAAGTCGTTTATCCGTGGCAAAGATCACGCCCTGGTCATTCATGAAGGTCGTATCAGCAGGATTCAGCACGAGTGGCTTTCCATTAAAAGCGGTTACAACAGCCCCCATTTCCTCAAACAGGCAGGTAATGGCAGCAAAATCCCACAAACTGCCCCCACCCTGTTGTGGCTTGGGAATTTTAAAATAGCAAGCTGGCGTATTCTCAAGCACCCAGCACCCATTCATCACGGCTCCGCCATTATGCAGTGTATGCAACCCTGCAGCCCCCATATCGTTAGCAACCGTTTCAAACTGGCAAAGTAGCTCTGAGTAAAAAGGCTTAGCCTCAAGACTGCGATCACACACCAGGGTCAGCGCCTGGTCAGTCAAAGATGAAACCGGTGGTAGTTGCCATGGCTTGGCATTTTTCCATGCACCTTTTCCACGAATCGCCGAATAGAGTGTGTCAGAGACCGGGTCATAAACGACACCGATCAATGCTTCACCTGCTTTGGAAAGCAGAGCGATGGATACGGAAAAGCCGGGTACTCCTTCAATGAAAGACAAGGTGCCATCGATTGGGTCCACACACCAGAAGTAATCTTTGACAAGGCGTGAACCATCGTCACCCTGCTCTTCTGTCAAAAGACCCAAGTCGAACGCATCACAGCTACTTTGTAACGCGCTGATAATGGCCTTTTCGCAGAGAAGATCGACTTCAGTCACCACTTGTGAAGCAAGCGTGTCACCTGCCGTTTTGGTCTTTACATCTAACGCACTGTTTTCAGAGTACCGTATGATATCCCCTGCCTGCCTGGCAGCTGCAACGGCACTATCGTGAAGAAATCTCAGGTTTTCATCTGTCAGCTTCATGGTTTACTGGTCTTTTAACTGCTCAATCACTTCATGAGCGATTCTTTCGCTATAGCCATGGATTTTCCAGTGCCCCGGACTCCAGCCTTTGACGAAACGATGAAAATCAGTCCAGGCAACAGGATAAAGCGCACGCCACTGTGATACCAGGTCATCCAGATCCAGCTCACTACCCCTTGCCTTTAAAGCCTCAACCAGACTGGAAAAATAGCTCTCGAGCAATGGCCCTTCATAACGTTCACAATCTTCTTCATACAGGCAGCTGCCGATGAAATAAGCCACATCCTTCATGCCACAGCCACCGCCAACGTATTGAAAGTCCACTGCTGCGACCTGCTGTCCTGATTCACTAAAACAGAAATTCGCCAGCTTGGCATCACCATGGACAAAAGTCTGGTAAGGGGCATTGTTAAGCTTCTCATCAATCTTATGAGCCACAGCCTTTAATTCAGGGTCATCAAGGACTTCTAATTCATCAGGTCGTGTTCCAAGATGCCAGTAGGTACCAACTGGCCAAAGAACCGTCGGCTCTTTTCCGATGAACGTGGCATGAAGGTTGGCAAGCCAGGAAAGACAAACCTGCATTTGCTCCATCGACACCCTTTGCTTGCGAACCGGAAAACCACTGGCATCCAGGTCTTCAAGCACCATAACGAACTCCTGGTCATCCTCTTCGAGGGCAAAACAGGCTGGCATGCGGCAGGTAGCATCGCACTGCTCCGACCAGTAACGATACCAGGCGCTTTCAACGTGATAGGAGCGAATCTTGCGCTGATGAGAGATATCGGTATTCCAGCCGCGAGGATGATGTGCCTTATCGGGCAACTTAACATGCTTGATGATGACATCGTGATGATCACCATCAGTCACGCCATAACGCATGATCTTGCCATAACCACTCCACAACGATTGAATATCCTCGATATGAAAAATCGATGTGGCATTAAGCCCCTCGCAGGCTATTTTATGAAAAGTTTCATTCATCATGGTTAATAAAGCTAGCATGAGTAAAAAATTATACCCACATCAGACCTACTGAGATTCATATCCCCTTAATCAAGTCTTTTGGAAAATTGACAATCTTCACCATCGCCAATGTATCGAGTTTGCAATAGGCCAGCAAACCTTCTCAATTACAACTGAACCAGAAACCAGGACTCACTGATCGCCCTCTGTTCAGTCCAGTGATGCTTATAATCCATGATGGGACCCAGGTCATAATGAGTTACACCCTCCTCACACAACCACTGAATCTGTTCTAGTTGCATCAGGTTACCAACAGATGATGAAGCCCACTCCTGGTCAAAACTAAACTGTTGTCCTCGGTAGTGATTTTCCGCCAAACCACCGAAGATAAACCCGATATCCTTTCCTTCGTGTCTGGCAAGGATAATCCGGGCTTTTTGATCCTGGGCCAATCTTGTGATCATAGCCAGGTAAAATTCCTTTGCAGGGTGTTCAGCCATGCCACATTGACCAATCCCTTTCCAACTGGCTAATTCAACAGCAATCATCCGCTCATAGACTGCCAAAGCTTCAGCTTCGGTAATGGGGATATGACGTTCAAAAGTGAATCCGTGTTTTTGTGAACGGTTAACCTGTTTTCGTAAACTGCGCCGATAGGAAGTCGAACGACGAGAAAGGAAACCATCAAACCCGCCTTCCAATGAAGCTGAGCAGAGCTCTTCCTGCCTGAAAAATGAAAATCCGAACTTTCCGCCAAACATCTGCTGTAGTTTCGACTTAAACGGATCCTTTTCGTACTTAAGCCCGCTGATCAGTATCCTGGGTATTTCACCCTGGTAATGGTCTTCAATCTCTTCGATCGATTCAGCGAGCAATTCAACCGCGTTGGATCCCAGCAATGGATTGGCGAAAAGCCAATACGCCTCGATAGGCGTCAAAATAACTTCACCGTTCTCAAAGACATTCTCGGCAAATGCAATGGCGCTATCCGAATTAGATCGTATCAAGAGCTTGCGATTTGGACTGAAGGCTTCCTGGAAGGAAAAGTTCCAGTGGGTTGAAACGCAAAACGGATCAATTGGGTCAGCCGATAATGACAGTTGATTTAAACGGGATGAAGGATGATCCCATTGACTGAGAGAGTTTTTATCTTCTGGACAAATAAAAAGTTCAACAGAACTTTGATCATTATCCTGATCATTACTTTCAGACCGGGAAGACCTATCGCCTGATTTGATTTTCATTTCCACTCTACTCTATGAGAAATTCTTTCTTCGAAAACCATAAGAGGCAGATAATGATTTGTCATAGTCCCAGTCATCCGAGCAGACTTCCATGATAGCCTCTACCCGGATAATTACTGAAATAGCTTCGACAAGAACAGTCCAGAAAGACGCTAGACTATGAAACACCAGCAGAACCATTTAACCAGTGTGTTGCAACGACCGGTTAAAACGACACCTTTAACCTGTCACTCAGGTTACGTAATGGTCGCTCTTATTGCAGTTTTCAAATCAATAATGAGCGCCTAAGGTAACAATAACCAGGCCAAAGACATTCCACCGTCGATAGCAAAAGAAATGACCAGTAACAGGAAAATCAGGTTCAATTGGGCCTGCTGGTAAGTGAGGTTTATAGCTGCAGCATCAACACGATTACCCAGATGGGTAATCCGGTCACCTAAATCAGCTGTTGTAGACGAGAGCTTTTGTTGAAACTCATCTGATACCCGACCCAGTTCCTCTTTGAAAGAAGCCGCATAATCCATCGCAGGTGTAGCCACAGCAGCAGCGGCGACGGCCGTTTTTGCACCCAGATTTCGTAAAAAATCTCTACGTTTTGAATCCATCATTTACTCCTTAAAACGTTGTTACTGTCTATGTTAGGAGAAATGTTAAGGGTTAATAATTGGGATAAACCCTCGCTAGTCATAAGAGGTACCTCTATAGAACCCAGGGGTGGTTCTACATACATTGAAATGATTACAACTGCTTTCCTGCCAGTGTAGGCTGTTTATCGATTCTGGTTTCGAGTTTTAAATAGCTGAGAAGCCTGACACTACCTGAGTCGTGAAGCACCTCATGAACCTTGGCTACTGCTTCTAGAATAATCTTCAGCTCTCCCTCCAGGTTAGTACCAGAAGCATGAGTCTCAGTTTTCAATGAATATTGAGACAACACGTCGATAACCTGCATGATCTCGTTGCGTACTGTCACGCCTTGCCCAACTGGAATAACTTGCAGTTCTGCTGTTGCTTGCATTGATTTCTAGCCCTTACATGAGTTGCAGAAACAAAAAATCCCAACTCAGAGAGTCAGGCTTCGATATATACTACATTTATAATTTTATTTTTTATTTTCAAAGACTTCGGAGCAGTGAAGTCATTGAGGAAATTGGTAGAGGGGCAGGATTTGAACGTTGTCGAACAAAGAAAAACAAGAAGTTACAACGCATCCCACTCAAAAAATAGATTAATGGGCAAGTTTCGCACTAGCCAAGCGGTTTAAACTCACCCCGGCTTCTGCTGCCTCCAGAGC
>JABDQZ010000078.1 GCA_013041975.1 Gammaproteobacteria bacterium | reverse complement strand
TAATGTAACGGTCAGGATTCTTGGGTAAATCAAGTTTGGCAAGATAAAGACCAGCGGTTTTACCGACATCGGTTTTGTTATTGGCGGCCTGACGGAAATAGTTGATGGCATCCTGGTTGCGACCTTGTTTCATCGACAGCCAGCCAAGCCCATACTGACCTTCCGTGGTGGGTAACAGGTTATTACTCTTTTTGAAATCATTGGCAGCCTGTTTGTATTTACCCAGGTCGCGGTTCACAAACCCCCGGGTAAGGTAGTGTTTGAAATAATTTGGATTCAGTGCAATGGCACGATCAAAGTTGGTTTTTGCTTTGGCATCATTTCCCTGTTCAGAGCGTATTTCACCTTTTAAACCATGAAACAGCGCTTCTTTGGGTTCAATGCGAATAGCCTTGTTAACCAGACGTAATGCTTTAGGAAATTCCTTGTCCTTGAGGGCTTTTTTCGAATCATCATAAGCTTTATAAGCCGGTTTGGTTTTTATCAGGCGCGCGATTTTTTTCTGATAGCGCTGTTGCCCGATGTCACCCTTCGGGAACCCCAGTTCGGCCAGTGTTTTCGCGTTATTATCGACGCGTTCCTGAGAGGGAGGGTGGCTGGCAAATAACCCGCTGAGCCAGTTTGATTTACGGTCTTTGGACAGACGCACAAAGGTTTTTTGTAGATCGATAGCCTTGGCCGGGTCATAACCAGCCTTGGACATGTATTGCATGCCGTAGTAATCGGCCTCGCGTTCAGCATCCCGGCCGTATTTCTGGTTCACCATGCCTGCTCCAATCTGTGCGCCTGCCAGTGCCAGGTTGCGATATTCATTATCTGACAGGGCGATGCTTGAAGCGATCAAGGCTCCCTGTAAAAAGATACCGCGCTGCATACTTCGTGCTGAATGACGCGCCGCCGCATGAACAATTTCATGGCCCAGCACGGCCGCCAGTTCACCTTCACTTTTCAATTCAGTCAGCAAGCCGCGGTTGATGGCAATCTTGCCGCCGGGCAATGCCCAGGCATTAGGCGTTGAATCATTGATGACCCGAAATTCATAAGGCAGTTTGCGGTCGCTGACAGCCGCCAGTTTTTTGCCTATGCTGGACACATATTTCTGTACCGCTGGATCAGCCACATAATCACCGCCCTGAGTCTGGCGGGAAGGCGAGTATTGCTGATTGCCAATGGCGATTTCCTGTTCGGTGGAAACCAGTGACAACTCAGATTTGCCTGTTACCGGATTGGTGCTGCAACCTGTCAAAAAGGTATTAAACAGAAATACAGGCAGTAATAAAAAAAGCCACTTACGCATAAGAATGCCTCGTCACAAACACTATAACGTTACTATAAAGGAAAATACGGCAAGCGGCTTGTTGAATTTTCCCTTCCCCTGGATAGGGAAGGGATGGGGTAGATTTCAGTAAACTGAATCAGGCAGTTTGATCGTCAATTTTTGCACCTGGAGCATTCTTCATCACAGAGGCAACGCCATTGTCTCTGGAAGCGACAGACTCATAGGATTCACTGGTGCCAATCACCTGATGGTTGCCGGCTTTCAGGTTGAACATGTGTTTACCTGATTTGGTTTCTTTCTTTTCAAAACGAGCTTCATCAGCTGCATTTTTCATTACCGACTGAATGCCATTCATGCAGGAAGATTTACTGGTGTAACCTTCGCTGGCAAGAATGTTCTGGCCATTGCTTGCTTTTAAACGGAAGCGGAATTCTCCACGTTTGTCTTTGTATACTTCGAATTTGCCTGCCATGTTGTTCTCCTTGGATTAAGTGGGTTGTTATAATTTATCTGGCACTATAAAACGCCTGAGATTAAATTCAATCTCTTTACAATGTTTTTGCAGAAAAGGTATCACAGGCGGAGTAGCTGCCTTTTTCCAGTCCAATTCTGAACCATTTCACGCGCTGTTCGGAACTGCCGTGGGTGAATGAGTCCGGAGTGACATAACCGCGGGACTGCTTTTGCAACCTGTCATCGCCAATGGCACTGGCTGCTGTCAGTGCTTCTTCAATATCTCCGCTTTCAATGATCTGCCTGGAACGGTTGGCATTGTGGGCCCATAATCCGGCAAAACAGTCCGCCTGCAGTTCCTGTCTGACAGACAGCTGATTGGCTTTGACCTCGCTAAGTTTCTGCTTGGCCTTGTGGATTTTGGATGAAATGCCAGTCAGTGTCTGCACGTGATGTCCGATTTCATGAGCAATCACATAGGCCTGGGCAAAATCCCCCGGCGCCTTGTGACGCTTTTTCAGGTCATCGTAAAAGCTTAAATCCAGGTAAACCTTTTTGTCGACCGGACAGTAAAAAGGTCCCATTTGCGCAGAACCGAATCCGCAGGCGGACTTAACAGAATCTCGATACAGCACCAGTTTGGGTTCCTGGTAACTTTTGCCTGCCTTGCTGAAGATTTCGTGCCAGGTGTCTTCAGTGTCGGCCAAAACCACAGAAACAAATTGGGCCAGTTCTTTTTCCTCAACACTTTGTTTGACTGGTGTTGAAGCCGTTTGTTGTGTTTGCGAAGGGGCAACAAAACCAAGAATAGAGCCAAGGTTACCGCTGAAAAAACCGTAAGCCAGAACGCCAATAATGGCGATTACTGTTCCCTTGAAGCCGAGAAATTTAAAGGCAACCGGCAGCAGGCGAAGCATGCCGCCGCCACCGCCCAGGCTTCCCATGGAAGGTCCCGACATACCACGCCGGTCTTCGATGTTGTTGCTTTCACGTTTACCACGCCAGCGCATTACGAAATCCTGTAAAAATATTTTTTTGGAAATCTACGCTGTTATAACCAGAATTGGAAGCCTGAGTGAGTTAAGCTTTCAATGCTGTGGACTGGTTACCATTTCACAGACACCGGCAGTATCGGGAAGCAGTCCTGTCTGATGGACAATATTCTCGGCATCCACCCTGTCAGAACATTCGAAATAAAGCGCGTAGGTCTTGCCGTCTTTGCCAACAGCGTTGATTGTGAAGGTAATGGTGTCATTCATGACTGTCTCCTGATGATGATTTAGGTCTGAGGAGTTTTTCCAGAATCCGTTTTAAGTGATACCCTGATGAAAAAAGTCATACATACTGTTACTGTAGGTCTCTATGACCAATACCTTGATTGTCATGGGCGTTTCCGGAACCGGTAAAAGTACCCTCGCCAGGGCGCTTGCCGAACAGCTTCAATGGGAATTTCTTGAAGGTGATGAATATCACCCTCAGGCCAATATTGAAAAAATGCGTCGCGGTGAGGCTCTGACGGATGAAGACCGCTGGCCCTGGCTCAATGCCATGCATGAATCCATTGCAGACAAACAGCAAATACAGCAGCCGGTTGTGGTGACCTGTTC
>JABDQZ010000073.1 GCA_013041975.1 Gammaproteobacteria bacterium | reverse complement strand
TGGCCTATTTGCTGGATGATGTCCCCGCCGCCAGGTTGTTTGAAGAGGTGTTGAAACTGTTTCTTGGTGGCAGTGCCGTCCATACCTTTGAAAAGCTGCGCCAGTATGATTTATTCAAACACCTGTTTCCATTGACTGACCATGTGCTGGAACAGGAAGAGCAGCATTTCCCTATCCAGTTTGTCATGCAGGGGCTGGTCAATACCGATTCGCGTATCAGGGAAGATAAACCGGTAACTCCGGCATTTCTGTTTGCCGTTTTTCTATGGGAACCGGTAAGAAAAGCCTTTGAAGAGCGTGTTCTGCAGGGCCTGATACCGCAGACGGCAATGTTTGATGCAGCAGATTCTGTGCTTGCACAACAGCTTCGCAAAATTTCAATTCCACGGCGTTTTTCCGGACCGATGAAAGAAATCTGGAATTTACAGTTACGTCTTGAGCGCGGACGGAATGCCAAAAAGGCACGACGCCTGATTGAACATCCACGATTCAGGGCGGCTTATGACTTTCTGTTACTCAGGGCTGAATCCGGTGAAGTGGAAAGTTCCCAGGCCGAGTGGTGGACGCGCTACCAGGAAGGGCAGCCCGAATTACAGCAAAAACCGAAAAAGAAAGCCTCAGGCAGGAAAAATTACCGTTCACGCAATCGCCAGCGTAAACCGGGTGGTAATGGCAATAGTCAGTCGTGATGGCCAAGGCTTTTATCGGCTTGGGCAGCAACCTTGGGAAACCGCAGCAACAACTTGAGCAGGCGATTCAGTCACTACGCGATATTGAAGGGATCACCGTCAAAACGGTTTCGTCGAACTATATAAGTGCGCCTGTAGGCCCTGAAGGCCAGGGTGATTACATCAATGCGGTGGTAGCGATTGAAACAGTTTTGTCAGCAGAACAGTTACTGGATGTTTTACAGGAAATTGAAAACCTGCAAGGCAGGGTAAGAACTGAACGATGGGGAGCACGCACCCTTGATATGGATATTTTATTGTACGCTGATGAGATTATTGATAGCGAAAGGTTGAAGGTTCCACATAGGGAGATCGCTAATCGTAATTTTGTCCTGTTACCTTTGATGGAAATTACCTCGGAAGAGTTTCAGATACCAGGGCAGGGAGCTCTACTGGATTTACTGGCGCATTGTCCAGACAATGCTATTAAAAAATTATGAGCACTGAGGAATCGCAAGATACTCTAAAAACGCATAGTCCACCGCGATTTCTGGTCATAGAGGGGCCGATCGGTGTGGGGAAAACCAGCCTGGTCAAACGCCTGGCCGAGACTTTCAGTTCCGAAATGTTGCTGGAAAATCCTGAAGATAACCCGTTTCTCAAGACTTTCTACAAGGATCGCCGTTCCACGGCATTTCAAACACAACTCTATTTTCTGTTCCAGCGCAGCAGACAACTGGCAGGCTTGCGCCAGCATGATCTTTTTATGCAAACCATGATTTCCGATTTCATGCTCGACAAGGACAGGCTGTTTGCTGAGCTTAATCTGGATATGAACGAAATGGATCTGTATGAACAGATTTACCAGAAACTGAGTATGGAAGCACCAGTGCCTGACCTGGTGGTTTATCTGCAGGCCCCGGTAGAGGTCTTGATGTCACGGGTACACAAACGTTCACGTAGCGAAGAACGGGATATGGATCCCGGTTATCTGCATCGATTGCTGGATGCCTATAATGGTTACTTCAGTCAGTACAAACGATCACCGTTATTGATTATCAATGCTTCTGAAATTAATCCCCTGGCATCCGAGAAAGATTATCAATTGCTGCTGGAGAAAATCTGCACGATCAAGGCGGGGCGGCATTTTTTTAATCCCGGTCCCTCGTTTCTGTAAAGTAAATACAGTCCATGATGGGCTGCAGTTCAATTTACTTCGGTAAAGAATGGGTTGACGCTTCAATGATCGTCTTTCAATGCATCATCTGCGCTCCAGCCCTTGGTTTTGGCAAATTCCAGCGCTTCTTTGAAGATACGCGCATGTTTTTCTCGCAGCTCGGTTGGCAGCTGCGAGGGTAGATGACCGTAGGGCTCCCAGGCGTTGGCCACTTCTGCGTGCAGACCTTCCAGTCGCTGCTCAGTCCAGCCACTACAGTCTTCAGTTTCTGGCAAGATACCAAAGACCCAGGCATCGCGTATCATTTTTCCGGTGCTGTGCATTGCACCGCTGGGGTCGTTGTTGATTCCTGGATATGTTGGACGTGGCATGTCGATCTTCGTCGTAGTCAAAATATTATTTTAACGTTTTTTTAAATCACAACCAATGGATGTTTCAGCTCGTTAACTAAATAGGGTAGTTTTTTAGTAGCCTTTACCGCCAAATAAATTTCAGGCGCTCGTTAAATAGTCTGATGATTTGAGTGTTGTATCTCTATAGTTATTTCAGCTGTTAGTTTATATGCATCACCAGCTGCAACCTCTACAGCATCATCGACAGCGTTAGCCGTTTCCACGCAGAGAAAACGCTGGTAATCATCATCCTGCAAATCTGCGCTGCTTTTACTAATCTCTGACCAGGGATTCCATACAACGGTCGTTCTATTACCGCTGGAATTGATTTGAATATTTCGCTGCATGGACTTATCTGCAATTGTCAGTAAAGCGGGAGCATCATAATAAATACGATCCACTTCATTGCTGATTGTTACAATGCCATCCTGCTGTTTGACTGAGTCACTATCGGTTTTATCGATATATTGCTTGTCTTCTAATCCAAGCAGCTGTATCTGGCTGACATCTCCCACCGAAAAATAACTATGCAACGCCTGAGTCATTGAAAATGTCTGGTCACCAGTATTTCGGGTTGTCAGCTCCAATAGCATTGTGTCGCTGACGGTAATATCGAGTTTAAGCGAGAAATCATGTGGCCAGATCGAGCGTGTTTCGGCTGTGGATTTGATACCAAGCGAGACCTTTGTTGATCCATTTTCGGTGGTTTCAGTATGCATTACATTCCACATGCGATTACGCACAAAGCCATGGGCAGGATAGCTTTTCTTCTCTGGATGAGGACCAAACCAGGGCCAGCACACCGGTACTCCACCTTTTATAGCCTTGCCTTCCTCGAAGAAGGCTTTCTCGCCTAAAAACAGCAGTTCATCAGAGCCTTTTGGCCTGAAAGACAGGACTTGCCCGCCATAGACAGAAATCAGGGCATCAGCATAAGCATTACGGATGCGAATACAGGGATAATCGCCGTTCCCCTCGACAAAAAACAGCTGATCGGCAATGCTGAACTCATCATTTAACGGCTTAATGTCCATTTCATATTATTCCATTTCAAGCGGCGGGTTTCATTGGTGCCAATGCTGAAAACAGCCTATCCAATCAATATCATTTTGGCCAGTTTAACTGATACAGAAGATAAAATTTGCTGGGAACAACCGGGCTAATGGGTTAATTTTATTCCCAACTTAAATTTGATGTGATGATTTTTATTATGAAAAACTTTTTTCATATGCTGAGAAAGCTTTTTTTTACAAAGCAATTCAGAATTTCTTACGGCCAGTTTGGCGAAGATATTCCGATATTCATGATATTTCGAAAAAGAAAGTCTGATCGAAACCATGGTTTTTTCGTTGATGTTGGAGCCTATCATCCAACGAAATGGTCAAATACCTATTACCTCTATAAAAGAGGTTGGCGCGGTATCAATATCGACATGGAGCCTTTGAAAATACAGGCTTTCAATATTCGAAGACCCAAAGACACCAATATCTGCCAGGCAATATCTGATAATGATGAGCCAGTAAAGATTTTCTCACATGGTCCCTATACGGTAGGCGCTACCATTGATGTGCAGACAGGTCTGGAAAGACATGGAGATGTTGAAAATGCTCAAATTGTGCATCCTCGCTCGTTGACCCAGGTGATCGATGATACTGATTATGAAGACCGGGAAATTGATTATTTGAATATTGATGTTGAAGGTCATGATTTAAATGTACTGAAATCTCTGGATTTTGAGCGATATAAGCCAAAGATTATTTCTGTAGAAATCTATGCGAAAGATATTGAAGAAGTACTGGAAACCGAGATTCATCAATTTTTAAAACTTAAGGGGTACAAATACCTGAACCGGGTTTCTTTTACCTCAATTTATGGTTTACCGGAGTTTATTGGCGATGGAATGGTCTTTTCATAGTCTGTTAGTATTAACAATTACGAATTAATGATGAATGTACTGATTTAGTGATCACAATAAATTCCTTAAACAAGCTTAAGCAGCAGGGCGAAAAAATTGCTGTTCTTACCAGCTATGATGCCAGCTTTGCCAAGATTGCAGAAAATGCCGGTGTTGAAGTCATTCTGGTTGGTGATTCTCTGGGCATGGTGGTGCAGGGGCAGGGCAGTACGGTGCCAGTGACGATGGATCACATGGTTTATCACACGGCCTGTGTTACCCGCGGTGTGAGCAAGGCTTTTGTGATCGCCGATATGCCATTCATGAGCCATGCTTCCGATGAACAGGCTTTGCTGAATGCGGCCAGGCTGATGCAGGAAGGCGGTGCGCAGATGGTCAAGCTTGAAGGAGCGGCAGAGCTTGACCTGATCAAGAAAATGACCGCGCAGTCAATTCCTGTTTGTGGCCACCTCGGCTTGTTGCCCCAGTCTATACATCAGCTAGGCGGTTATCATGTACAGGGTAAAGACAAGCAGGATGCCAGGAAAATCTTTCTTGATGCCGAAGCACTGGAAGAAGCGGGTGCCCAGTTGCTGGTAGTGGAATGTGTACCTGCCGAACTGGCAAAGGAAATCAGCAAGAATCTGAAAATACCCGTTATAGGTATTGGTGCCGGAGTCGATGTCGACGGCCAGGTGCTGGTGCTGTATGACATGCTGGGTATGAATTCCGATGGCTTGCAGCCACGTTTTGTCAAAGACTTTCTGGCTGAAGCCGGTAGTATTGATGGAGCCATCAGGGCCTACGTTCAGTCTGTGAAGGATGCTGCTTATCCAGGCAGGGAACACAGTTATTAGCTAACGTTTTTCAGCGCACCCGTCCTCACCTCGATGA
>JABDQZ010000066.1 GCA_013041975.1 Gammaproteobacteria bacterium | reverse complement strand
GCTGATTACTCCATTATCTGAACTGGTTTTTGGTCTCAGTATCAGAGAAAAGGTTCCCCAGATCGAAGTCGCCATCGATGACAGCCAGTGCATCCTGATTTTTCGAATTCTTGAATCCCTGTCCAGTGAAGATCAAGCCAGGCTGCTGGATTTTGGCAAGCAGCATGATGTCATCATTTATACCCAGTCTGGAGGCCCTGAAACGGTGGCTCCTCTGGCTGGTGAAGCCGTAACCTTGAGTTATGCCTTGCCTGACTACGATATAAGCAATCGCTTTCTGCCAACAGATTTCACCCAGGTCAATACTGATATCAACCGCAAGATGATCCGGCTGGCACTGAAGTTGTTACAGACGCAGCAAGAGGACAAGGTGCTTGACCTGTTCTGCGGCCTGGGGAACTTTACCTTGCCGATTGCCAGAACTGTCCGGGAAGTTGTCGGTGTTGAAGGCGATACTGACCTGGTTGAACGGGCAAAGGAAAACGCCGAAGCAAACGGCGTCCAGAATACCCGTTACTACGTCGCCAATCTGTTTGAGTCGATTGAAAACCAGCCGTGGCATAATGAAAAATTCGACAGGATTCTGCTGGACCCGCCTCGCAGCGGAGCCTATGAAATCGTCCAGCAAATCGAACATTTCAATGCTGATAGAATAGTGTATGTTTCCTGTTATCCGGGCACACTGGCCCGCGACCTTGATGTACTGGTCAACCAGAAAGGTTATAAACTTGAAGCTGCTGGAGTGATGGATATGTTTCCCCACACCGGTCATGTAGAATCCATCGCATTACTGACAAGATAATCGTCAAGATACGGATACGAGCAACCAACCCATGCCAACAGAAATTGAAAGAAAATTCTTCGTTATCAACAAAGACTGGGAAAACCAGGCCAGCCGCTCAGACCGCCTGACACAGGGCTATCTGACACAGGGAGGAGAGCGATCAGTACGAGTACGCACCAAGGCAGGCGGCAAAGCCTTCCTTAATATCAAAAGCTCCGTAAACGGCATTTCACGCCTCGAATATGAATACGAAATACCCCATGATGAAGCATTGGAAATACTCGAAAACATCGCGCTCAAGCCCATGGTCGACAAGGTCAGGCATATCGTGAAAATCGGTGAACATACCTGGGAGATTGATGTATTCTCAGGCGAGAACCAGGGACTGATTATTGCTGAAGTAGAACTTGGCAGTGAAGACGAAGAATTTGTAAAGCCCGACTGGCTCGGTGCAGAGGTCTCAGGTGATCCGGGTTTTTACAACATGAACATTCCCAATCAGGAATGGCGAAAATCTTATCCTGAAGAGTTGTTGCTGAAATATGGTGGAACCGTTCACGAAACCATTAAGTACGAGCTGGAGGATTGTATAGATGGTTGTTAGCGAGAGTTCCTCGACAAGCTCAAGATGACAAATAACCAGAACTACAGCAGTTGTCCAAACTGGTATGTACTTATAGTAACTCTTGTTTTTCTGACTTCCTGCTCGACACAGGAAGAAAACCAGCAGATTCGCTTTGCCGTATCCAATGTCCCCGTAAATTTTGATCCCCGTTTTGCCACCGATGCCAGTTCAGAAAGGGTGAACAGTCTGCTTTACTCTCATCTCGTCGATTATGACGAACAATTGTTACCCGTGCCATCCCTGGCTGACTGGCAACTAGTGAATACAAAAACCTACCGCTTTGTATTACGTGACGATGTGCCACTGTTCAGTAACGGCGAACGCTTATCGTCGGAAGATGTTGTCGCCACTTACCAGTATGTACTGAAGGGCAAAAACCTGTCTCCTCACCGGGAGGCACTTTCAGTCATCGAATCCGTTGATGTCGAAGATGATAAAACCATTCTGTTCAGGCTGAAGTATGCTGATCCCTTGTTTCCTGCCTATCTTCGCCTGGGAATTCTTCCCAAAAACCTGCTTGAGTCTGACCATGATTTCAGACAGCAGCCTGTGGGCAGTGGTGTGTATGAATTGCTGGATAAAAGGGATGCCAACAAGGTTACTATCCGTCGGCGCCGTGATGGTCAGGAAATAACCTTTTTACAGGTCAAGGATCCGACGGTCAGGGTTCTCAAGCTGCTAAATCATGAGGTTGACCTGTTACAAAATGACCTGTCTCCTGAAATGGTGGCTTATCTTAAAAAGCAGCCGAAGCTTAATTATCTGAATATGCCCGGGAGCAATTTCACCTATATCGGCTTTAACCTTCAGGACGAGCAGACCGGTCAACATGCCATACGGCAAGCCATAGCGCATGCCATTGACCGTAAAGCGATGATCAAATACGTATTTAATGACGCAGCCGTTGCCGCCGAATCGATATTGCCACCGAGACACTGGGCAGGACACAATGGCCTGAGCGCTACTCAATACGATCAATATCGTGCCAGGGAGTTACTGGCAACCAGTGGTTACGATGAAAACAACCGCTTAACACTGACCTATAAAACGTCAACCGATCCTTTCCGCATCAAGCTGGCTACGATTATCCAGAGTCAACTGGCTGAAGTGGGCATAGATATCATTATCAAAAGCTATGACTGGGGCACTTTTTTTGGTGATATCAAATCAGGTAATTTCCAGATGTATAGCCTTAGCTGGGTTGGAATCAATACGCCGGATATTTTCAAATACGTGTTTCACTCTGATTCAGTCCCACCGAAAGGTGCCAACCGCGGTCAATATCTTTCTGCAGAAATTGACGGGCTGCTTGATTCCATTGGCCGTACCGATACACTGGATCAGCAAAAAGACATTTATTACCGGGTGCAGGAAATACTGCATAATGAACTTCCCTATATTCCCATGTGGTATGAGCATCAACAGGCCTTTATGCAGCCGACGCTAAAGAATTTTAAGCTTTCATCAGATGGTAACTATGAATCACTCGTTAGCGTCCAGCATTGATCATTGCCTGGTTGTCAGTTTGTCAGACCAGACTTTGACTTTATTCAGAAAAGCAAAGACTGAGAAAAGCTGGCCGGTATCTACGGCACTTAATGGGGCGGGCGAGGACAATGACTCGGGCTGTACCCCGCGTGGCGAACACCGTATTCGCATCAAGATTGGCGAGGGTTGTCCAATGGGCAGCGTGTTTCGCGGACGCCGTCCTAGTGGCGAAATCTATTCCGATAAACTGGCCCGGCAATTTCCTCACCGTGACTGGATCCTTACCCGACTATTATGGCTTACCGGTTGTGAATCGGGACGCAATCGTGGAGGGGAAACGGATACGCTGAAACGCTATATTTACATTCACGGCACTCCGGATACAGAGCCCATGGGTAAACCCGTGTCACACGGTTGTATCCGCATGAGAAATTCGGACATCGTTGAACTGTTTGACCTGGTGGAAAATGCCATGCCTGTGATCATACAGGACTGATTCATGAGCTGGTTATTCCAACGCCTGTTCAGTGCTGCGCTGGTTATCTTTTCAGTGACGCTGGTGGTGTTTTTTCTGATTCACCTGATACCGGGTGATCCTGTTGATGTCATGCTGGGTGAAACGGCTACCGTTGCTGATCGACAGGCGATGCGCATCTCGCTCGGGCTTGACCAGCCTTTACCGGTTCAGTTGCTGGATTACCTGCAAGGTTTGTTTCAGCTGGATTTTGGTCAGTCTTTACATTCCAAAGAGCCCATCAGCCGTATCCTGGCGCAAAGGCTGCCTGCAACCGCCAGGTTGGCGTTGTCAGCCATGTTCATTGCCATGATGTTGGCAATACCGCTTGGAATATTTTCAGCCGTATACAAAGGATCATGGATAGATCGTACAGCCATGCTGGTATCGCTTGCAGGTTTGTCGATACCCAACTTTTTGCTGGGTCCATTGCTGGTTCTGGTGTTTTCCATTGCCTTGGGTTTGTTACCGGTCAGTGGTAATGACAGCCTGCTACACTTGATTTTGCCATCCATCACGCTCGGGCTTTCCATGGCGGCTGTTCTGGCGCGTATGGTACGCAGCAGTTTGCTGGAGACACTGGGTGAGGACTTTATTCGTACTGCTCATGCCAAGGGAATGCATCCACGTGATGTCATCTGGAAACACGCCATGCGCAATGCCTGGTTACCGGTTATCACCGTGATTGGCGCCCAGATCGGCGCCTTGCTGGGCGGTGCGGTTGTAACAGAAACCGTCTTCGACTGGCCGGGACTGGGTTCGTTGATGATTGAATCCATTCAAAAACGCGATTATCCAATTGTGCAGGCCTGCGTACTGATTATCAGTGTAATCTACGTCGTGGTGAATGCACTGACTGACCTATGCTACGGTCTGCTGGAT
>JABDQZ010000064.1 GCA_013041975.1 Gammaproteobacteria bacterium | reverse complement strand
GTTCATTTGAGCCCAAGCCTCCCCTGGTAAGAGTCAAAACCCCAAGCTGTCCGCTAACCATTTGTCCACCAGAAAAGCGTCAGGAATTTGAATTGCATATCAAGGCTGATGAATCAGGAGAGCGAGTTGATTACCTGGTTAATCATGAACTGGTGGGTTTTGTGTTAAGCGGTGATTCCTCAAAACAAGGTGGTGAGCTTTATAAGCAAATTTATAGTTAGATAACAGATATACCATAGTGTGTATCAAGAGATTAATTTAGCCTGCTGCGGTTCGCCGTGGCGGGTTTTTATCTCTATACTCACTTTATGACAGTACGAAAACTTTTAATCCCATTCATTTTACTGGCGTTGATTACGACTTCCTGTTCTTTTAATGCGACAAAAGATCCGCAAAATCAATCTCATCATAAAGTTTCCAAAGTTCGGGTTAATGAATCAATAACAGTTCCACCGGGTAAAACCCGGGTGTTCTTCCAGGATGGAAAAATTGTCAGTCAATTCAATCACTATAAGCCTAACTGCAATATTGAAGTCAGACTCAGAGAGGATAAAAACCTTCAATCGATCAAGCCGGCTGAATTCCAGATAGTCTCTATAAAACAATCTTATGAACAGGTTGTGAATTTCAACAGGTTTCAACAGATAAAACTGGCGCATGTCAGTATATCGGGGCACCAGGGGATGGTTTCATTATTTGATAATAATCATGACGTCTATCGTGGATATCATTTTTATTTATCAGGTCGGGATGAAAATGTTTACCGCCTGTCTTGTAGAGGTGTTTATGCACCTGCTTTTGAAGCCTGGCTACCCACTTTTGATGAAATGAAGCAGTCTCTGGGTGATGTCATCAATCTCCACTAGCGGCAAAGGCATCATGTGAAATTTATTTGTGACGAAATGCTAAAGAAGCTGGCTTCCTGGTTACGGATTGCGGGCTACGATGTGATCGTCATGCCTGATGGCACCAGTGATAGAGATATTGTCAACAAGGCCATGTCAGAAAAGCGCATACTGTTGACGCGTGATCAAAAAATAGCCGAATTTAAACTTGCAGAAATTGTGGCCATCATTCTTGAATGTAATGATCTTGAAGACTGTGTAGGACAACTTAATCATAAACTCCGTGTCAACTGGTTGTATCAGCCGTTCACACGTTGTAATAGCTGCAATACAGTGCTTGTAAAGGCGGGCAGGGATCAGATACAGCGTATCACTGAGAAGGTACGAGACCTGGAAACCGGTTTTTTATTTTGTCCTGTCTGTAATCAATTGTTTTGGGAAGGCACTCACGTTGTTAATATGCGTAAACAACTGGAACGCTGGAACGGCGCTCACTAGTCATTTTTTTACATTTTTAGGTGGATAGACTATGAACAAACAGATTCTATATACGACAATATTTGCTTTTCTTTCCATTGGGCTCATTGGTTGTGCCTCCAGTCTGACAGGTGATACTTACACTCGTGATGAAGTACGCAAACCCCAGGTTGTGCGCATGGGGGTTGTTGAATCATTGCGTCCTGTCAAAATTGAAGGCACAAAATCCAATATCGGCTCGGCAGCTGGCACTGTGGTGGGTGGTGTTGCAGGTAGTAAGGTCGGTGGTGGCAAGGGCTCGATCGTCGCAGCTGTTATTGGTGCAGTAGCTGGTGGTATGACAGGTGCAGCAATTGAAGAGGGTATTACCCGGACCCAGGGTGTTGAAATTACCGTCAGGGAAGATAATGGAGCTTTACGCGCTTATGTCCAGCAAATGAGAGAAGGTGAGATATTTCGTATCGGTGATAGAGTGCGAATATTGACAGTCAACGGAAATGCACGTGTTACTCGTTAAGTAACAGCAATATGAAACTCTGGAAAGAGTGTGCGCGATTTTTTACAGGGCTGATGGTCGCTGTTTTTCTGGCTTTGTTGTTGATAACCCGGCCGGTATTCGCAGAAATGCCATCTGAAACTTTTGCCAGTCAGTTAAAAAAATGTGCGCTGATTGCGGTTGATGAACAACGGCTGCAATGTTACGACAGTATCACCGGCAAGCAGGAACAGCCTTTGGGTTATGTTGCTCCATCAGAAGACATCATGACATCGACAATTGAAAAGCCTGTTGTTGAGGTCAAGCCGATTAAACCTGGCAGGGGTCGCTGGCTGGGCATTAAGTCTTACAGAAGAAATTATATTTTACCGGTGTCTTTCAACGATAAAGTTAACCAGGTGCTGTATAACGGTCTGGGTGAGCAATTCAGGTCTGATGAAACCGAGGTTAAATTTCAGTTAAGTTTTGAGCTTCCTGTCTGGGAAAATATCCTGGAAAAAAATATTGACCTGTATGTTGCCTACACACAGCTGTCTTTTTTTCAGGCGTATAACGATGAATATTCCAGGCCCTTTCGCGAAACAGTCTACGAACCAGAACTGGGTTTCAAGTGGACGCCTGAACTGAGTATTTCAGGCTGGGACCTCGAATCAATAAGACTGGCCTATAATCATCAATCCAATGGCCGGGCCCGGCCATTGTCGCGCAGCTGGGATCGAATCGTTGGGCAGTTGAAAATTCGACGCGATGATATCAGCCTGGGGGTGCGTTTATGGGATCGTATTGATTCCATTCCGACTGATGATGATAATCCGGATATCGAGGACTACATAGGCAATGGCGAGTTGTTTGCCGGCTATGATGTGGGTGATCATCGTCTGGGTCTGATGTTGCGCAATCCGTTTGAGCACGAGGCGCTTCAACTGGACTGGACTTACCTGTTCAGCAAAAAGGCCGGACTGTACCTGCAATATTTTAATGGGTATGGGGAAAGCCTGCTGGATTACAACCACCGGGTTAATCGTATTGGCATTGGATTTATGCTCAATGACTGGCTCTGAAAGGTGTTGTAAAACATGAAAGACAGTAAACGCTTGTTCCGGCTGATTGCACTGATATTGCTGATCAGTATTATTGGTTTGACGTTGTGGCACAGCCAATCCATTGATGTTGAAGCGATTACACAGCGCATTGAAGACTTTGGTCCATTGGCCTGGCTGGTTTTTATGCTGTTGTATGCCGTGGGTACCGTTTTTTTCTTTCCGGGATCCGTGCTGACATTGGCTGGAGGCGCTTTGTTCGGGCCTGTACTCGGGACATTTCTCAACCTCACCAGTGCCACGATAGGTGCTGCGCTTGCCTTTCTCGTGGCTCGCTACCTGGCATCAGAGTGGGTCGAGGAAAAAACAGGTGGCCGATTAAAGCAGCTAAAAGACGGTGTTGAAAAAGAAGGCTGGCGTTTTGTTGCCTTTGTCAGGCTGGTGCCGCTGTTTCCTTTCAACCTTCTCAACTATGCGCTGGGCCTGACGCGCATCAGGTTTACGCATTATCTGCTGGCAACCTATGTCTGTATGTTACCGGGTGCTATTGCCTATACCTATCTTGGCTATGCCGGCCGTGAAGCAGTCGGTGGTGGCGAGGGACTGATACAGAAAGCCATGCTGGCGCTGGCACTGCTTGCTGTTGTCGCCTTCGTGCCAAGAGTCATTGGCCACTTCAGAAATCGTCATAAGCAGGATGATGCAGAGGAATAAACCGGGTTACGCGATAGAGAAAGGGTTATAAAGGCCACACCAGTAAGATCACCGGGAGAGCAATCGCGATAACGATGATTTCCAATGGCAGTCCCATACGCCAGTAATCACCAAACCGGTAACCACCGGGGCCCAGTATAAGGGTATTGTTTTTATGACCAATTGGCGTCAGAAAGGCACAGGATGCAGCAACGGCTACACCCATCAGAAATGGATCAGGATTGAGTTCAAGCCGGTTTGCAATATCGATTGCGACAGGAGCGGCAATGACGGCTGTCGCGGCGTTATTCATCACATCGGAAAGTGTCATGGTAACGATCATCAGTACAGCAAGTACCATGACTGGACCATAATCGCTGGCAAGCAAGGCAATATTTTCGCCGATAAGCGCAGTACCACCAGTGGTTTCCAGTGCACTGCCGATCGGAATCATTGAACCCAGCAGGACAATCACAGGCCATTCTATGGATTCGTAAAGTTGACGCGGCGGGATGATTTTAAATGCCAGCATCAGAACGCAGGCAGCTGCCAATGCTGTGGATAAATGTAGCAAGCCGAAGCTGGCAAGTAGTATTGCGCTACTGAAAATACCCACTGCCAGCGATGCCTTATGACGTTGGGTAACTTGCAAATCCCTTTTTACCAGGGGCATGGCTCCAAGCCACTGACCTACTTCGCTGAGTTGCTCTTGCGGTCCAAGCAACAGCAAAATGTCACCTGCCAGGATTTCGAGTTTTCGAACGCGTTCCCGAATACGTTTCCCTTGCCTGGAAATTCCCAGCAGCGTGATGCCATGTTGGTAATGTAAGCGCAACGACTGCTCCGTGCGTCCCTGGGCACGGGAACCTTCGGGAATCACGAATTCCATGACTGACAAGCCTTTCTCGGTGACTCCCTGGTATTTGTCGGTACCTACATATTCGAGTCCCAACGATCCAACAAACTCGTCAATTGAAGCGGCATTCGCTTCAAAAATTAAAATATCCCCTTTTTTTATGGTTTCGCGTCGAGCACGCCCTGGCAACTGGGAGCCCCTGCGAGCAAGGCCAAGGATAACGACATCGGCTTCATCGGCTGCATCGTCAAGTTCAGATACTTTTTTATCAATTACCCATGATGATTCCGGAACCCGCACTTCGGCAATATAATTGGCAACATCAAACAGTTCGGTAGAAGAATTGTGCTGACTACGCTCGGCCGGAATAAGACGCCAGCCAACCAGGGCAATAAATGCCACCCCGACAATGGTGACAGCCAGCCCAACCGGTGTGAAATCGAACATGCCAAACGGTTCTCCCAGTGCGGTTTCACGGTAGCTGGCAATAATAATATTGGGTGGAGTGCCTATGAGGGTGATTAGACCGCCCAGAATGGAGGCAAATGAAAGCGGCATCAGGGTAAGAGCAGGGCTGCGTTTTGCCTTTGATGCTGCCTGCATGTCGATTGGCATAAGTAATGCCAGGGCCGCAACATTGTTCATGATGGCTGACATTATCGCCGAGATGCTCGACATGATAGCGATATGTGAAGAAAGCTTGCGCCCGGAATTGATAACGAAACGGGCAACGAGTTCGATAGCTCCTGAATTGGATAACGATTTACTGAGTATCAGTACCAGCGCGATGATAATGGTTGCATGATGACCAAATCCGGAAAATGCCTCGTTTTCTGGCACCACGCCGGAGATGACAGCAATGACCAATGCACTAAAGGCAACAAGGTCATAACGCACCTTTCCCCAGATCAGCATGCCAAAAACAGCGGTTAACAATAAGAAAAGGATTGTCTGGTCAGTCGTCATTGAAGCATTTTATATCGTCTGGCGTTAAAGTCGTTTCATAACCAGGGCTGTCCAGTTAATTGCCTCATAGTAAGCATCAAACAATACGCTGTTATCAAGGTCAGCGAAGCCAATATCAGACCATTCTCCATTTTCAAATGCAAGGGCACAGGATAATGCCTCCCCAAGCAACCCCTGATGTTGAACAACGGCTGATTTGAATTCTGCACTTAACGGTAAGTTAGACAAAACATTTTTGATAGGTTGTCTCATTAACAAGTCGAGGGCGGAAAACATACCAACTGAGAAATAGTTATCCGATTGTAACCCAGCTTTTTCAGCCAGTAGCTCGCAAGTTTTTGAACGCAGCAGGGCAACTTCCATGAGTGCTACCGGTTTATCTTTCAGGCCACTGAGCATCAGTAATGAAGCCCATTTGCTGATTTCCTTTCTGCCCAGTAATACAATCGCCTGCTGGATTGAATCAATGTCTCGCATAACACGAAAGAATGGGGCATTAACAAGCTTGATCAGTTTATAGCTCAGTGAGGCATCATGCGTAATAATTGTTTCCAGTTCTTCGACAGGTGTTTCAAAGTCATACACGGTTGATAGTAACTGCAAGATAGAAAGTTCACTGGTGGCGAGGTCGCGATTTTCATATACGCGCGGTTTGCTGAGAAAATAGCCTTGAAGAAAATCAAAACCTTTGTCGCAGTAGGTTCGATATTCTTCCATGGTTTCAACTTTGAGTGCCAATAGCGAGAGATCAGGATAACGCCTGAGGAACTTGATGAGCAGGTCCAGCTTGTCAATATTGAAATTGCGTACATCCACTCTATAGATGTCAGCTATGGGTAATAATCGCTGATCTTTTAAATTATTGTATCCGCCGAGTGATACACCATACCCTTCAGCTTTTAGTTCTTTCAGTTTTGAAATCAATTTTTCGTCGATAGAACAATTATCAGGAATATCCAGAATGATTTGATTTGCTGGAAGAGGAATGTCTTGCATGACATCGAGAAAGGCGCGGGTCACATTGATAACCAGCTTGCGATGTTGGGAAAAGGCTTCTAAATCAAAATCGAGAATTGTCGAAGCGAGCACACGTGAAGTCGCTTTTACGGGCTCAAATTTTGCTCTATTCTTGGCTGACGATCTAAATAACAATTCATAGCCAAACACACCCATTTGATTGTTATAGATAGGTTGACGGGCAACCATGATTCTGTTGATAGACTGCTGGTCAACATCCTTATTTGCTGTGGAATCCATGCCGTTATTTAACTGATTGTTTTCTCAGATTTTATTGATGAGATGCAAGTATAACTTTATATTTTCAGGGATCAAAGATTTTGCGTTTTGATAACGACATCATTCAATAGCTTAGTATTGAGCTGAGAAGTTTCCTGTGCATTTAGACTACGCCCCTATGGGCTTTCAAGCTAGACTGAGACTCAATCCTAATGTGAAAAAGCATAAATAAACCACAAAATTCAAGTATATTTTTTCCGTGATTGGACTACTATTTGGACATCATGATGAGAAAACCCGGACAAATGGCTGCCATTCTGCTGTCGCTGCTTTTGGTGTTGCTGCCGATGCAGAGTGCAATTGCCGGCATGATGTCTTTTGATCGGCCTGATGACCGCGTTTCTCATTCACTGATGGATATGGAGCACCATGCATCAATGCCTGATTGTGATGAGTGCTCTCACTGTTCGATCAATAATACCTGTGATGAGAATGATTGTTCTTCAGGCCACTGTGCGACTTGCGTGGCTGGTATTCCAGTAGATAGCACAGCTTCACTGAAAATTTCCAGTTCTCTAGAAAATCCTGTTCTCTATCATTCGGTATCAATTGCCTTTATTCGTTCCTTGTATCGCCCTCCCAGGGCCTGACTTCCTTTCGCTCTATTAGTCCGCCTATCAAGGTGGGAAATGTTTTCACGCGCATTTAATCACTATTTTGCGCTAAATAAAGGAAGTTATTTCAATGTCAGAAATTTTGTTGCCCTCTATTGATGGGATTTCATTGTCACGTCGTCGATTTGTTCAAGGACTGGCGGCAGGTGGTGCCATGCTTGGCATGGGCCTTAACGCAAAACCCAGTCATGTCGAAATGATGCATGCTCGCTCAGGACCTAAAGTGTTATCAGGTACATACTTTGATCTGACCTATAGTCCTCAAAAGGTGAATTTCACCGGAGAAGAGCGTTATGCAACGGCTATTAATGGCTCAGTTCCTGCTCCTGTTTTACGCTGGAAAGAAGGCGATACGGTCACTTTAAGAGTGAATAATCAGTTAGCCAAAGACACCTCTATTCATTGGCATGGCATTATTTTGCCACCCGATCAGGATGGGGTACCCGGCATCAGTTTTGACGGTATCAAACCGGGTGAAAGTTTTACCTACCAGTTTAAACTCAATCAAAGTGGTACTTACTGGTATCATAGTCACTCCGGCTTCCAGGAACAATTGGGGGCCTATGGCGTCATCGTTGTGGATCCAGCAGGACCTGAGCCTTTTAGCTATGACCGGGATTACGCGGTCATGCTATCTGACTGGTCCGATGAAAACCCTAATGATGTTTATGCCAAGCTCAAGAAAATGTCTCATTACTACAACTTCCGTGAACGTACAGTCAGTGAGTCTATGGCTGAGATCAGTGAAAAAGGCTGGAAAGGCTTTAGAGCGGAACGTGACATGTGGGATCAGATGCGTATGTCGGACCGTGATATTTCGGATGTTACGGGTTACACCTATACCTTCCTTATGAATGGATTGACACCTGCTGAGGGCTGGATGGGGGTGTTCAAAAAAGGCGAAAAAATTCGCCTGCGCTTTGTTAATGGTGCTGCCATGACTTTCTTTGATGTGCGCATACCGGGATTGAAAATGAAGGTTATAGCAACGGATGGTCAGTACATCGAGCCGGTATCCGTTGATGAATTTCGCATTGGTGTTGCTGAAACCTATGATGTGATTGTTGAACCTGAAGCTGACATGCCATACAGCGTATTTGCCCAGGCCATTGATCGTAGTGGTTATGCCAGGGGGACACTAACACCTGATGCATCCTTAATAGCCGATGTGCCCTCAATGGATGAAGCACCCATTCTGACGCATGGCGATATGGGCATGGGGCATGGTGGTCATGACATGGCAGGAATGGATCACAGCAAGCATAACATGGCTACTATGGACCACAGTCAGCACAATATGGCTGGTATGGATCACTCCCAATATCAAAAACGCGAGTTAAAGCCGATGGGATCTGGAGGTGCAGGTTATGGCAGCAGCCGGCCTGTACAACATGCCACTAGCGAATATGGTCCACATGTCGACATGCGGGCAGATGCAGCACAGTACCGATTGGATGACCCTGGAATCGGCCTTCGCAATAATGGACGCAAAGTGCTGACCTATGCAGATGTTCGTAACCTCTATAAAACCCCCGATCCACGTGAGCCAGAAAGAGAAATTGATCTTCACCTGACCGGTAACATGAGTCGCTATATGTGGTCGATCAATGGCATCAAGTTTGCTGATGCAGAACCTTTAATGCTTAAGTATGGTGAACGTGTTCGTATCAACTTGATTAACGATACGATGATGAATCATCCCATCCACCTGCATGGTATGTGGAGTGATCTTGAGACGGGTGATCCAGATTACATTCCCCGAAAACATACCGTTGTTGTTCAGCCAGGAGCCAAAATCAGTTATCTCGTCACCGCAGATGCCAAGGGCAGTTGGGCCTATCACTGTCATTTGATTTATCACATGTCTGGCATGTTCAGAAAAGTCACGGTTGTATAAGGAGATTAATGATGAAATTTACAACAAAGAAACTGCAAGCCGTGATGGGGATTTTATTGGGAATCACTATGAATACCCAGGTCAATGCAATGGGAGAAGACGATCCATTACTTACCAAGATCATGATTGATCAGTTGGAGAAACGCTATACCGATGGTGAAGATCCCTGGATGCTAGAAGCAGACGTCTGGATAGGAAAGGACCTGCATAAGGCCTGGTTTAAATTTGATGTTGAACAGGTTGATGGCAAGCTCGAAGAGTTTGAAGTTCAGGCTTTGTACAGCAGGGCCATTGATCCCTACTGGGACTTTCAGGTTGGCTGGAAGCATAACAGTAAACCCAAGCCAGACAGTGACTGGCTGGCACTGGGGTTTAAAGGTCTTGCCCCATACTGGTTTGAAATTGATGCGGCTGCCTTCATTGGTGAAAGCGGACAGGTCAATCTAAGCCTGGCTGCAGAGTATGAACTGATGCTGACCCAGCAATGGGTTCTTTCTCCCGAAGCAGAGGTCGATTTCTATACAAAAAATGATGATGCCCGGGAAATTGGTTCAGGGCTGTCTGACACTCAATTGGGACTGCGTTTACGTTATGAAATCAGGCGTGAATTTGCTCCTTATATCGGGGTTAACTGGACCCGAAAATATGGAGGTACAGCTGATCACGCACGAGATGAAGGTGAAGATACCAACGATGTGCAATTTGTTGCAGGTATCAGAGCGTGGTTTTAATCAAAATATGGCGAGGAGAAAGCAATGTCGAATAAACGAAATAATATAAAGGTCAAAGGAAAGTTTCCGGGTAAGCCATTGCTGTGGCTTTTAGGGGGGATTGTGCTGATCGCAGGAGGCGTCATTTTTAATCAGACGCCGGCTGTTGCAACTGAAGTGGTGGTTTATAAAAGCCCAAGCTGTGGTTGTTGTACTGAATGGGTAAAGCATATGCGAAACAACGGTTTTACTGTTGAGGTACATGATCGAAATGATATGACCCCCATTAAGAAACAGGAGGGTGTTCCAAGAAACCTGCAATCCTGTCACACGGCCAAGGTGGGTGATTACGTGATTGAAGGCCATGTGCCGGCAAGTGATGTGAAACGTTTGCTTGATGAGAAGCCAAATGTTGTTGGGCTGACTGCGCCGGGCATGCCTCACGGTTCACCTGGTATGGATATGGGGCCTCGTAAAGCCCCTTATGACGTACTGACGTTTAACCGCAGCGGTCAAACTACCATTTTTGCCAGTCATAACCAGAGGTGATGCTTGATGTTCTCACGAGTAACGACATTAATGGTCATATTGTTCGCTGTGTCTGCGCCTCAATCGTTGTTGGCGCATACCCCGCCAAGTCATGCCAGAGTATTTTTCGAAAATATCAAAGATGGAGATGAGGTAAAAAGTCCGGTATTTATCAAATTTGGTATCGAGGGCTTTGGCATAACACCCGCCGGTACCAAGGGAAAAATTCGTCATACTGCAGGGCACCATCATTTACTGGTTAATGTGGAAGAATTGCCCGACCTGGACGAGCCGATTCCAAGGGATGAAAACCATCTCCATTTTGATCAGGGCGAAACTGAAACGAAGTTACAGCTTCCTGCTGGCAAGCACACGCTTCAGTTATTACTGGGGGATGAGCAGCATGAGCCGCAAGACCCGGCCTTATTTTCTGAAAAGATAACGATTATTGTCAAATGATATGATGTGGTTATCTACAGTTATCGCTAACCACAAAAAGCAACCGTTAAAAATTTCGTTTTACAGGTTATGCTTTAGTTATCTTAAAATAATTACAGGAATGTATCGATATGAAAATCAGTATCATAAGTGGCAGCCATCGCAATCCATCTCAAAGTGAAAAAATTGGTCGCTACATTGAAAAGTCGTTAGCGAATGAGTTTGAAAATATTGAACCATGGCTTTATTCGTTGGCTGATAACCCCTTGCCTTTATGGGATCAGTCAATCTGGGAACAGGATGAGGACTGGGAAAAAAGGCTGGCACCATTGAAACAGCAGCTTTCCGAAAGTGACGCCTTCGTCATTATTGCGCCGGAATGGCATGGGCAGGTGCCTGCCGGGTTAAAGAATTTCTTTTTGATGTTTAACCGTTTCGAGCTGGGCCACAAGCCGGCCTATATTATTGCGGTTTCTTCTTCTACCGGTGGGGCTTATCCTGTCGCTGAGCTGCGCATGAGCAGTTACAAAAATAACCGGCTTTGTTATATTCCGGAACACCTTATCGTTCGTGATTGCGAAAAAGTATTCAATGACAATGAACAGGATAATGATGCGGATAGTGATGGGTATTACAAGTCACGCCTAAACTGGGGGCTGGATATCCTGATTGGTTATGGCAAGGCTTTAAAATCCATGCGTGACACCACAAAAATTCATCATGATGATTTTGGAAACGGCATGTAAATCATCATCGGCTTATCAGGTGCCGCAAAAGGTTTTGTAACCCATATCGCCATTTGTCGGCGCATCCTGATACAACCCGGTGGCAATGGTTTCAGCATAGGGTGATTTCAATACGTCGATAAACTCATTAGCCGCTTGAGCGTCTCGGGTCTGAATGCAGGTATTGATAACATTTTCGACATGGTGATTCCTGGGAATGACAACAGGATTGACCTGTTGCATGCTTTTTTGAATATCACTTCGGTTTTCTTGTAATTCATCCATTCTGTTGATCCAGCGGTTGTACCAGTCACCCGCGACATTACGCATGTGTTGTTGTGCTTGTTCTGATGACAGTGACCTGGTCAGCGCGTTGAAAGTGATGGTGTAATCCAACTGTTTTTCTTCCAGCAGGTTTTGAAATTCGGAGACCAGTTGATAGTCATTTTCTTCAGGATCGGAAAAACCTGTTTTGGCAGCCATCATTGTTATATAGCGCGTCTGAAAACGTTCTGAAAATTCATCAACAAGACTGCTGGCGATTTCAATGGATTTTTGTTCTTCAGCGTGGATCAGGGGTAACAGGGTTTCAGCCAAACGTGCCATGTTCCATTGGGCAATGGTTGGCTGATTGCCAAAGGCATAGCGCCCCTGGACGTCAATGGAACTGTAAACTGTCTTGTGGTCATAAACCCCCAACATTGCACAGGGACCATAATCGATGGTTTCACCGGCTATCGAGGTATTGTCAGTATTCATCACGCCATGAATAAAACCTACGCGCAGCCATTCGACCACCAGCCTTGTCTGCCGATCTATCACGGCTTTCAGTAATTCCTGAAAGCGCTGGTCCCCGGCCTCTTTCAGTTCGGGGTAATGCCTGTCAATGGCATAATCGCAAAGTTTTTCGATAGCCTGATAGTTTCCCTGGGCTGCAAAGTATTGAAACGTGCCAACCCGAAGATGACTGGAGGCAACGCGTGTAATAACCGCACCTGGTTGCGGCGTTTCCCGAAAAACGGTTTCACCCGTTGTGGTTACCGCCAGTGAGCGCGTTGTTGAAATACCCAGCGCATACATGGCTTCGCTCATGATGAATTCTCTAATGGCCGGACCAAACGCACAGCGGCCGTCACCATTGCGTGAAAAACGGGTTTGGCCGGAGCCTTTTAACTGGATGTCTTTTCGATTGCCATTCTGGTCAATGACTTCGCCCAGCAGGTGGGCGCGACCATCCCCCAGCTGGGGTACAAAGTTGCCGAACTGATGACCGGCATAAGCCAGCGCCAGTGGCTCTGAACCAGGCAGTATACGATTGCCTGAAAAGAATTGTGCAAGCTGCTGGCTGTCCTGAATGTTCAGTTCATCCGCAAGTGCTTCATTCCATAAAAAAATTTCAGGATTGGTGACTGTCTGCGGATTGATTTTTTCGTAAAAAAGATCGCCCAGATGAATGTAACTGTTAGAAAATTTCATGGAATGCCCTGTGTCTGTAAATGATATTCTATGGGAACACCAGGGTGATAAAAACCGTTTGAATAACCGGCTTAAATAAAATGAAAGCTGCCAAGAATACTTGTTCGCGATTGATCTTATTACGGGTCAGCTTGCTGCTGATAATAGTGCTTGCCCTGTCGGGATGTTTGACGCTGCCTGATGCCGAAGAACGCAAGCAATCAGCGATGCAGCTGGCAGCCGATCGTGGCTGGGAATTCAGCCAGTGGAAGGCTGCAGATTTTGTTCTGGCAGGATTTGCTCCGCTCAATCTGCAGGCATCCACTTTACGCATTTATATCGAAGGTGATGGCCTGGCCTGGATTACCTCAAGAAGGCCTTCAAAAGACCCGACGCCCGTCACGCCTGTTTCACTCGAGTTGGCACTGATGGATGAACAGCCATCAGTTTATCTCGCGCGTCCTTGTCAGTACGTCATGCCTGCCGCGGGTTGTTCTATGAAATACTGGACAAGTCACCGCTATGCCGAAGAGGTGGTCGCAGCAACCAGCGAGGCGATTTCCCAAATCAAAAAACACCATGCTGTACAAAAGCTTGAATTGTTTGGCTATTCCGGAGGAGGTGTCATTGCCGCACTGGTTGCAGCCAGGCGTGATGACGTAACCCGGCTCATTACTGTTGCCGGGAATATGGATCATGAATACTGGACTGCTTATCACAACGTGTCTCCGCTCAGCGGGTCTTTAAATGCTGCCGATTATGCCGGCCAGCTGCAAATGATTCACCAGATACATCTTGTCGGTGACGAAGATGTTAATGTGCCGCTTGAGGTAATTAACGCTTATTTGAACCGGATTGACAGAACGGGAAAGGTCAGTGTGCATGAGATTCCGGACTATGATCACGAATGCTGCTGGGCAGAAAACTGGAACCGTTTACTGAAAATCTACGTCAACTAGTTGCAGACCGAACGATCGTTCGGTATATTGTGTTTCATGAGTGCTGTCCAGAAACATACCCTGCGTGGTGAAGCCTTGCGCCAGAAAGTGCTGGAAACGGCCCTGCAACTGTTTTCCGAGCGGGGTTATTTCAATACTTCGATCCATGATATCCGCAAGGTAGCGGGCGTCAGTACCGGTGCAATTTACCACCACTTCAAAAACAAGGAAGCACTGGCGCAGTCCCTTTACGAAACCATTCTGGGGCAGATGGATGATGCGATTGCTGCAGCCTGCGCCGGAAAATCAGCTTGCCTGGAAAAATCACGGGCCATCATTGAAAAAATGTTTCTCATGACGGTGCAATATCCACAGCAGATGCAGTTTGTCCTGTTGGCTCAACACCGGGAATATCTGCCGGATGAGGCACCGATATGTTCATCAAGTCCATTCAGGATGATGAAGCAGGTGGTTATTGATGGCATTGCAAAGGGTGAAGTGCGTGAGCTGGAGCCCTGGGTGGCGGCAACAGCCATGTTTGGCGGTGCATTGCGCATGATGAACCTGCAGTTGGACGGCGTGCTGGACAAGCCATTATCGGCCTATCAGAACGCAGTGGTTGAGTGCGCCTGGCTGGGAATTCGTAAAGAACAGGCTTGACCCAAAAAAATTTACCCGAAATACCGAACGAACGTTCGTTTTATATAACTCAAAAAGGAGAATATGATGAAAATTTTCAAAAGTGTGGTGATGATCATGGCAGTGATGTTGGCTGCTGGCAGTATGGCTGCAACGCAACCTGATGACAGCGATGCACTGGCAGGTGTAAAAACCGGCAAGGTCATTTTCGATATCAACATGACGGATGCGAAAAAAATGACACTCTACCTGATGGTGATCGATGAAACCGTCGAAGACCTGAAAAAACAGGGGGTAACACCAGATGTGATTCTGGCCTTTAGGGGTCTGTCAGTACGCCTGATTTCCAAAGATCGTGAACCGATGGAACTGACTGATGACGAGCATCTGGACAAGATAGAGCAGCAACTGGCGGCTTTGCAGAAAAAAGGTGTGAAGATGGAAGCCTGTTCCGTGGCGACGCGTTTGTTCAGAGTGAAAAATGAAGATTTGCTTGATGGGATTAAAGCGGTGGGTAATACCTTTGTATCGCTGACTGGTTATCAGGCGCAGGGATACGCCAATATCCCTATCTATTGATTGCTGATTCCCGGCCTTTTCCCGCAAGGGGAGAGGCAGTAGCAATGCATGGAGTCTCAAGTAATCATTAATTCGTCCGACACAGTAAGGAATAATGAATAAAATTCCTTACCCTATTGGGCTTCTATGGATGGTAGTTACAATTATTGGCTGGTTTCATTTTCGCTAGTTCTGGCGATAGTGGCTTCTTTTGCAGCGCTGTCGATCGCTGCCCGCATTCCCTTTGTTGAACGTCGCATGCTGTGGTTGTGGATGGGCGGTGGCTCTATTGCGATGGGGCTGGCCATCTGGTCGATGCATTTTGTCGGCATGCTGGCTTTTCATATTGGCATTCCCCTGGCATATGACGTTCCCCTCACCATTATTTCAATCTGTTATGCCGTCATTGCAACAGCCATTGCCATTACCATTGTTCGTCTGAAATTCAATAATAATCTGAGCCTTATTGTTTCGACTTTTTTCATGGGAACCGGCATAGCCGCCATGCATTACACCGGCATGGATGCACTGAAGATGTCGCCGGAAATTCTCTATGATCAAACACTTTTGGTATTGTCATTATTGATCGCTTACCTGGCATCTTTTGTTGCTTTACGCCTGTTTTTTAAACAGGCGATGAATGCTGAAGCAGCGCACCGCACATTTGATAAAACCCGTTTGTATGCGGCGATAGTCATGGGGGTCGCCATTGCGGGTATGCATTACACGGCAATGGAAGCGGCGATATTCGATCCACGTTCTGTATGTACTGCTGTAGACCAGGGGATTGAATCAGGCATTATGTCCATCCTCATCGTGCTGGGCGTGATTTTGATCATTGCCATTACCATCCTGTTATTGATGCTCGATACCAAGTATGCAGACAACAGACGACTACAGATAAGTGAGCAACGTGTCAGGCAGGTGATCAATAGTGCTCCACAAGGGATGATAGTGGTCAATGCTGATGGTGTGATTGAACAGGTCAATCGCAGCGCGTTGACCATGTTTGGCTATAGCAGGGAAGAGTTGACAGGCCAGCAGCTTGAGATACTTTTACCGGTTAGCTTTCACGAAAAACATGCACAGCTAAGGCAGAGTTTTCTGGATGCTCCAAAATTTCGAACCATGGCTGCTACGAGTGATCTGGCAGCCTTTAAAAAGAATGGTGATGAATTCAGGGTAGAAATCGGATTGTCACCGATGCATGTCGATAACAATATATCCGTACTTGCAACGATTATTGATATCACTGAACGCCTGAAAATGGAAAACGAACTGCGCCTGCAACAAGCCGCTCTTGAACATGCCAACAAGCGAATAATGCTGGCTACTGATGTTACCGGAATAGGCATCTGGGAATACGATCTTGAATCCAATGTCATTATCTGGGATGACACGATGTATGAGTTATATGGCGTGCTTCATGACGAGACTCCCTGTACCTATGATTCCTGGGAAAACATGATACATGCGGATGATGTTGAATACGCAACCAAAAATTTAATGCAGGTAGTGCAGGGCCAAAGAGAATATGAT
>JABDQZ010000063.1 GCA_013041975.1 Gammaproteobacteria bacterium | reverse complement strand
CGGTGGTAATAAGGCCGTCGTTAGTGATGTTGTCGGTGGTGGTAGCGCCATCGACATCCAGGCTGCCGGTTACATTAATATCAGTGGTGGTTAGCAGACCATCGTTGGTAATACCATCGGTGGTGGTCGCACCGTCTACATCCAGATTAGCGTTCACATTAGCATTATCGGTGGTAATCAGGCCGTCGTTAGTGATGTTGTCGGTGGTGGTAGCGCCATCGACATCAAACTGTCCAGTGACATTGAGATTATCGTTGAAAGTAGCAGTGCCGGTAATACTGATAGAACCGGTGCCCGAGTCAATGAAGATATCGCCATTGTCAGCAGCGGTGCTGAGGGTGATGTTGCCTGCCGGCCCCAGCCCGACGTCGTCACCATCGCCGGTGGTTAATGTAATGTTTCCATCAGCATTGAGCGATATATCGCCATTATCGTTAGCGGTACCATCGGCAGAAACGGTATCCAAAATGATATCTGGATTCGTGGCGTTAGGGTCGGCTGCTCCAACATCCAGTAAATTCAGCGTACCTGTAATTTCAGTGGACCAGCCGATACCGGTATAAGTCAAAGATAACAAGATGACAAAAGTTTTTATCTTGTGAATCATCTACAGCACCACTTCTTTTTTGATCGATACACACCCTGAGCCGGCGGGCATCAGGAAAACCTTGGTTGCTATGCCACCGTCAAGCACAGTCATTTCATTTCCCAGGGCACCGATATTTTTATATGCCTTGAAACGGTTTTCAGCGATATCAGCACAGCCTTGTTCCCAATAGACAACAGCATCATAACTGGCGCCACAGTGGTTGGCTTGATTGGGAGCAAAGTTGGCTGAAACATAGGCTGCCCCGTTTTCTGTTGGAATCTCCATGGCAATAGGGAGCATGCGCTGATTTACCTGGGAAGGCGGCATTAAAGCCATGGCGGCTGAGGATTTGTTATAACCCACAAAACCAGAAAGCTGGTTCATCCGTTCGCTGCAATTTTTGACGCCCCAGTGGCCGAGCGCCTGGGTCAATGAATTAGTTGCTGGTGTCTTTGCAGATGCAGGAGCTGCTTCAGCAAGTGCTACCATGGGAAGAAAAAATATCGATAAAAACAGATAAGTTGCTGTTTTTATCGCAGGCTTGGATGCTGGGTTATTTTCGATATGTTGCATTTCAATCCAGATAAATAACAAGTCATAATTTTGTCGTTACCCGGATAAATGCAATTACCATGCCGATATTTAATGGTTTACTTTAACTGTATCCGCTAACATGATTGCCTTAAATTGGTATCTTACGTAAAAAAATAATCGAACAGGAAATATTTATGAAAGCGTTCAAGCGATTCAGCGCATCCGTTGCGGTATTACTTCTTGCAGCCTGCTCAGGTTCAACTGAGGACGTGCAATTGACGTTATGCAAGCAACTGGCCGGGGATCTGGTTTTTGGTGACTATCAGAAGTCTGACTGGCTGGCAGAGGATATGCAATTCAAGGGATATGATGATCTTGAAGTGATTGTCAGGTACAAGTCTGAATCCGGAGAAGGTGAAACTCGTTGTTATTACGCCTATGACACCACTGACGAAAATGCCATGAACCTGGCCAACCCGGCTACAGCTTACGCAACTTATCCTTCTAAAGTTACACAGGATGGAATAGTGCTGGAGAGCATGATGTGGGCGAAAAAAATTAACGAAATTATGCTGAAGCAAGGCAAGGAAGCGATTAAGGTGCCGATGGAAAAGGTTTCAGAAACGGTTGAACAAGTAAAAATGAAACTCCAGGAGTAGGCCTGATTAGAGAGATTTCGACTCTATCAGTGCCTGCATTTCGCTGTATCCATCGACCTGGCTGGCATCGAAAATTTCCAGCATTTGCGCTGCCAGGGCCGTCCAGTGCTCTTTGGAGCGCTCAGTCAATTCTTCCAGGGCGCTGATGGATCCCTGCTGCTGCCATACCTGGTAGGCTTCGTAAAGCGAGGGGAACAGCATTTTTCTCATGGCGGTGAAATTCGCAAAGTAAAAATGAATCTGGGCATCTTCCCTGTTTTCGATCAGTCTTGGCAGTGTGGAAACGGCATCTGCAATATGGTCCTTGATAGCTCTTGCCATGAATTCAATTTGTGATCGCGGCATATCCATGACCATTTTATCCCATACATCGCCAAGTACCTTGCTGGCCTGAATTTCTCCAATTTCATGATGCAGGACGGTATCGGTTTCCATGCTGGCCATGTTTTCCAGTGACTGATCCGGCTGGTTATGGAAATCGTAGCAGGCAAGGGCCCTGGCCAGCGGGTTTTCCTGTTTATGCCAGTGCGATTCTTCAAATTTTTCCCAGATGAAACGCCGCAATGATTCCTTACGGATAAAAATGGTTTTATTGCTTGCCATGCCGGGCGGGGCGGTTAAATCACGCGCCAGCTCATGACCGGCAACATACAGGGTATAATCTTCAAAAACGGTTTTACGTTCCATTTCTGCCAGAAAGAAAACCGGTTTGCCATAACTGGCATAGCCACCACTGTAAATCAGTTTGTGCTGTTCCAGTTGCTGATTGACAAGCTCATTGTCAAGGGGATCGAAAATTGCATTACCGATAGGTAATGAGTGGTAATCATTTTCTTCAACCTCATCCCAAAGGCCTTCTCTTGCGGCCAGCCAGGAACCGATCTGGTCATAAGACAGTTTTGACGTGTAGGGAATGTTTTGTTCCCAGCGATAGTATTCGCGCATTTTCAGCAGATAAATACACAAGGTATAATTACCGGCAAAGCGGGCATCAGAGATATGACAGTTTTTTTGGACGATGTTAGCTAATGATTCCATTAACCTTAATGTAAACCAGAACGGGTTTGATTTCCTGCAATAATCCTCTGTAGATTTTAGGGTATGCAGAAGTTCCCCTCTCCATTGGGAGAGGGGTGAGGGAATGGCTAGCTTACCGCTTCAAGCGCCTGGTCAATATCCGCAATAATATCGTCAATATGTTCAATACCGATTGAAAGACGCACCAGGTCTTCCGAAACGCCGGCAGTGGCCAGCTCGTCGGGTCCCAGCTGACGGTGAGTGGTTGTTGCAGGGTGACAAGCCAGTGACTTGGCATCACCGATGTTGACCAGTCGCAGTATCATTTGCAGCGCATCGATAAATTGTGTGCCGCCTGCGCGGCCGCCCTGCACACCAAAGCTCAGAATACCTGAAGCCTTGCCACCGCAGATCTCCTGGCAGTTGGCATAATGCGCGCTGTCTTCCATTGCGGCGTAGTTAACCCAGTGAACTTTCGGGTGAGCCTTGAGATAAGCGGCCACTTTTTCAGCATTTTCACAGTGTCTCTCCATGCGCAGACCAAGTGTTTCCAGGCCCTGCAGGATCAAAAAAGCACTGTGAGGCGAAAGCGCTGCACCGGTATTACGCAACGGTACAACACGGCAGCGGCCGATATACGCTGCAGGCCCCAGTGCTTCGGTATAAACCACGCCATGATAGGAGGGGTCTGGCTCATTGAGCATTGGAAACCTTTCCTTGTTGGCTGCCCAGTCAAATTTACCTGAATCGACAATCATGCCGCCGATCGTGGTGCCATGCCCGCCAATGTATTTGGTCAAGGCATGCACAATAATATCTGCACCCAGATCGAAGGGTTTGCACAGGAATGGTGTTGCCACGGTATTGTCGACGATTAGTGGAATTCCATGTTTGTGGGCAATTTCAGCCAGTTTTTTGATATTTACAACGTTACCGGCAGGATTACCGATGGATTCACAGAAAACCGCCCTGGTTTTGTCATCAATCAGTGCTTCCATTCCTTCATAGTCATCAAACGAGGCCATGCGCACATCAATGCCCTGTTGGGGGAAGGTATGAGCAAACAGGTTGTAGGTGCCACCATATAACTGGCTGATACTGACAATATTGTCACCGGAACGGGTAATGCACTGGATCGCATAGGTGATCGCCGCCATGCCAGAGGCAACGGCAAGCCCGCCAATACCGCCTTCCATTTCAGCCAGACGCTGCTCGAGCACGGCCGTGGTGGGGTTCATGATGCGGGTATAAATGTTGCCTGGAACTTTAAGGTCAAACAGATCGGCGCCATGTTGCGTGTCGTCAAAGGTGTAGGACGTGGTCTGGTAGATGGGAACGGCAGCTGACTTGGTGGTGGGTTCTGATTCGTAGCCGTGGTGTAGCGCCAATGATTCGAGTTTCATTGTTCCTCCTTATTCGGTATTGTTTTGTAATTTTTTAACACACAAACCATATCAGCGTATGGCTGCAAGGCAAGCGAAATTACCATGGAAAATTCTGCAAGAGAGATAAATTCACCCGACATCGAACAACTTTCAGCAACAGGTGCCATTTTACTGACGGGAGATGATGTCGAATCCAAGCGTCAGGAAATCCGCGAATACTTTCATCAGACTTTCACCTTGTATGAGCGAATTTTCGAGTGCCTGGTAAATGAAAAGGCCTACTACACAAAGGCAACTTCATTACGTCATCCCCTGATTTTCTACTATGGTCATACCGCCGTATTTTTTATTAATAAACTGCATGTCGCCAAACTGATTCCATCTCGCCTTGATCCGGAACTGGAATCGATGCTGGCCATCGGTGTTGATGAAATGTCGTGGGATGACCTCGATGAATCCCATTACACCTGGCCAACGCCACAGCAAGTCACGCAATACCGTAACAAGGTGCGTGACCTGGTGGATGACTTTATTATGAATGCGCCCCTGGGCCTGCCTATAGGCTGGGATGATCCAATGTGGATCATCATGATGGGTATCGAACATGAGCGTATTCATCTGGAAACCTCTTCGGTATTGATTCGCCAGTTACCGGTTGATTTGGTTAAACCTCATGTTCTGTTTCCAGAATGCGATATTCATCATGACACAGCGCCGCTTAACCAGTTGTTACCTGTCAGTGGAGGTGAAATAACGCTGGGTAAATCTCTGGATGATCGCCTCTATGGTTGGGACAATGAATATGGCCAGCAGACTTTTCAGGTTGAAAATTACAAAGCCAGCCAGTTCCTGGTATCCAACCAGGAGTACCTGGAATTCGTCAACGCCGGCGGTTATCAAAACCAAGGCTACTGGACCGAAGAGGGGCAGGGCTGGCTGGCGTTTACCAAAGCAACACATCCTGCATTCTGGGTGGCGGATAATGGTGATTACCTGTATCGCAGCATGACAAGTGTCATGGATATGCCATGGGACTGGCCGGTGGATGTTAATTACCTGGAAGCCAAGGCATTTTGCAACTGGAAAGCAGAACAGACGGGTAAGCCGATCCGCCTGCCAACCGAAGCTGAATGGTATGCCTTACGAAACCGGCTGGAAACGGATTTACCTGACTGGGATAAGGCGCCTGGTAATATCAATCTCGAATACTGGGCTTCTGCATGTCCGGTAAACCAGTTTGCAGTGACACTTGATGGCCAGGATTTTTATGATGTGATTGGCAATGTCTGGCAGTGGACGGAAACGCCCATTGACGGTTATCCCGGCTTTAAGGTGCATCCTGTCTATGATGATTTTTCAACACCAACCTTTGATGGCAAACATAACATGATCAAAGGCGGCTGTTTTATTTCAAGCGGTAACTATGCGATTAAAGATTCGCGTTATGCTTTCAGAAGGCACTTCTTTCAGCATGCAGGCTTTCGATACATCGAGTCAGATGCCGAGCTGGATATTGAAGGTAATCCCTACGAAACCGATGAGCTGGTTTCCCAGTACCTGGAGTTTCATTATGGTGATGAGTACTTTGGTGTCGCCAATTTCGCTAAAGCCTGTGCCGATATTTGTATCACTGAAGCAAAAGCAGCAGGTATAGATCATTCAAAGGCTCTGGATATCGGTTGTGCTGTGGGTAGAAGCTCATTGGAGCTGGCACTGCATTTTGAACATGTTGATGCGCTGGATTTTTCAGCGCGTTTTATTTCGGCTGCGGTGGAGCTGCAAAATGCCGGTATCAAACGCTACACAATCAGAGACGAAGGTGAACTGGTCAGCTTTCGTGAAACGCAATTATCCGGCCTGGCGCTCGATGCCACGGCCGAGCGTTGTCATTTCATGCAGGGTGATGCCTGCAACCTGAATGAAAAGTATACAGGTTATGACCTGATATTTGCCGGTAACCTGATCGATCGCCTGTATGCACCCCAGGAATTTCTATCAATGATCCATGAACGCATGAATACCAGGGGATTACTGATTCTTGCATCACCCTATACCTGGCTTGAAGACTTTACCGATCGTGAAAACTGGCTGGGTGGCTTCAAGGATCATGTCGGTGAAAACTTCACCACGCTGGATGGTTTGAAAGCCGTGCTGGGTGAACGCTTCGAAATGATTGGAGACCCCAGGGAAGTGCCTTTTGTGATTCGTGAAACCAAACGCAAGTTCCAGCATACATTATCTGAACTGACGGTTTGGAAGTTAAAATATAAAGTGAAGTTTCCCGAATACAAACTCGTCAAATTCCAGGCTGAAAATGCTCATCGTTCAAAATACTTCATGGGAGCTTCCGGGCCTGAAGCCATCTCATTGCAGGAATTGCTTTCCCTGGCTTCAGCTGAA
>JABDQZ010000062.1 GCA_013041975.1 Gammaproteobacteria bacterium | reverse complement strand
GCTATCTTGAATCCGTCACCGATGAGGAAATTCGTGAAATTATTATTGCTGAGCGTGATGATTCCAAAATGCCATCCATGCAGGGAAAGCTGACGGATCAGGAAATTGATGATGTCGTTGCCTATGTACGCAGCCTTAAGGTCGCCAAGCCTGTCTATGAAGAATACCTGCAAGAAAAACCTGAATTGTCGATTATTGTTGAATCACCCAATGATTTTGAATCTACGGTGGATGCCGCAAGACAGGCATTAAGTGCTTCAAACTTCAGGTTGTTTCCAGAGCGTTATCTCGAACAGGGGCTGATTGATGAGTTCACCCATAATACCCGTCAGGTAAGCTTGCGCTTTTGTAATTTCAAAGAACTTTACAAGATGATGAAAATCGAACCACGTCTTGGTGTGTTGTTGCCTTGCCGCATTACCATTATCGAAAAGCCTGATAAAAGTGTTTTGATTGTTGCGCCAAATATGAAACTGATGTCAAGCTGGTTTAACAATGACGAGTTGTTCAAGATCGCCGAACAGATGGAAGAAAACCTCGGCAATGCCATTGAAGAGGCTACGTTCTGATGAATGCTTTAGCGAGACTGTTTTTTATTATGTTTCTGTCTGGGTGTCTGACTGTCGCTAATGCCAGGGAAGATAATATACTGATGATCAGAACAGAACAGCCTTTTGAAATTGCCATGGAAAAAATCCAGGGCCTTATTGAAGAGTATGGCTATAGCATTGCCCATACGCAGCGTTGTGATGGCGGCCTCAATGACTTTGATTATGAAACTGATTATTACCGTGTGATATTTTTTGGCAAGTATGAAGAAGTAAAGGCCTTAAGCAATGACCATCCCGAGATTATTCCTTTTCTGCCATTAAAATTTCTGGTGTTTGCAGAGAATGATGAAACCGTTATTGTTTCCCTCAATCCGGATGTCCTTGCCGACTATTTTGACAACACTGACATTAAAAACCAGTTGCAACGCTGGCAAAACGATATCAATGAAATGTTCAGCGAAATGCGACTTTAAATCCTATGACCACGACAACATCCTATAGCTCCGAAGGTATTGAAAAACTACCATTAAAAGAATTTACCGAGAAAGCCTACCTGGATTATTCCATGTACGTCATTCTTGACAGGGCATTGCCCTTTATTGGTGATGGACTCAAACCTGTTCAGCGTCGTATTGTCTATGCCATGTCTGAACTGGGTTTGAACGCGAATGCCAAGTTCAAAAAATCAGCCCGTACCGTCGGTGATGTGCTCGGCAAATTTCATCCACATGGTGACTCGGCCTGTTATGAAGCCATGGTGTTAATGGCACAGGCGTTTTCCTACCGCTATCCATTGGTCGATGGTCAAGGCAACTGGGGTTCACAGGATGATCCCAAGTCATTTGCGGCAATGCGTTATACCGAAGCCAAGCTGACGCCCTATGCCCAGGTGTTGTTGAAAGAGCTGGGGCAGGGTACCGTTGACTGGACTTCAAACTTTGATGGCACGCTAAAGGAACCCCTGACACTGCCTTCGCGTCTCCCGAATCTGCTGCTTAATGGGGTTTCAGGTATAGCGGTGGGTATGGCGACTGATATATCACCCCATAACCTCAACGAAGTGGTTTCCGCCTGTATACACTTGCTTGAAAATCCAAAAGCTACCGTGGCAGATTTATGTGAGCATGTAAAAGGGCCTGATTTTCCCGGGGAAGCTGAAATTATTACCCCGCGTGAAGATCTTCAGAAAATCTATGAAACCGGCAACGGTACCTTCAAACAGAGAGCAGCCTTCGTCAAGGAGCATGGCGATATCGTTATCACGGCTTTGCCACACCAGGTATCCGGAGCAAAGATACTGGAGCAGATCGCCGCGCAAATGCGGGCTAAAAAACTGCCATGGCTGGAAGATTTGCGTGATGAATCCGACCATGAAAACCCCATCCGTCTGGTGCTGGTACCGCGTTCCAATCGTGTTGATACCGAGCGCATGATGTCTCACCTGTTTGCAACAACAGACCTTGAACGCTCCTACCGCGCTAACTGGAACATGATCGGTCTTGATGGGCGGCCCGCGGTAAAAAATCTGCGTGAAATGCTCAAGGAATGGCTGGAGTTTCGTTTCAACACGGTAAAACGACGTCTGCAATATCGGTTACAAAAGGTTCTTGATCGACTGCATTTGCTTGATGGTTTATTGATTGCATTTCTCAATCTTGATGAAGTCATCCGTATTATCCGTTCCGAAGATGAACCCAAACAGGTTCTGATGGATACCTTTTCACTGACAGCGGTACAGGCCGATTACATTCTCGATACCAAGCTGCGCCAGTTGGCACGACTGGAAGAAATGAAAATCCGCCAGGAACAGTCTGATCTTGAAGAAGAGCGCGAGTGGCTGGAAAAAACACTGGGCTCAAATGCACGCATGAAAACGCTCATCAAGAAAGAACTTAAAGCAGACGCGGATGAGTTTGGTGATGAACGTCGCAGTAAACTGGTTGAACGTGAAGCGGCTGTGGCAATTGATGAAACGGACATGTTGCCAAGTGAAATATTGACTATTGTACTTTCTCAAAGAGGCTGGGTGCGTGCCGCCAAGGGTGGTGATATTGATGCAGCAGCATTGAATTACAAGGCCGGTGATGGCTATCTGGATTCAGCAATTACCCGTTCTAATCAGCAGGCAGTGTTCCTTGATTCGACGGGACGAAGTTACTCACTCGGGGCTCATACCCTGCCATCAGCAAGGGGACAGGGTGAACCACTGACGGGTAAACTGTCACCGGCGGGCAATGCACAGTTCGTCGCAACGCTGGGAGGTGATGCAGATCAATGGTACCTGATTGCTTCCGATGCAGGTTACGGTTTCCAGATTCAGTTAAAGGATTTTCTGGCGAACAAAAAAGCCGGCAAGGCCTTACTCAAATTACCAAAAGGTGCCCAGGTGCTTAAGCCCCGGAAAATCGTCGACCCTGAAGCCGATGCCGTTGTAGCTATTACCAATGAAGGGCGCATGCTCAAGTTCCCTTTGACCGAATTGCCGGCATTAAGTCGAGGCAAGGGCAACAAGATTATCGGTATACCCGGCAAGCGCGTGGAGAGCAGGGAAGAGTATGTGGTTGCCATAGCAGCGGTACCGGCAAATGGCAAACTGACCATCTTTTCAGGTAAGCGTCACATGACACTCAAACCATCAGACCTAGAACATTTTGTCGGTGAACGTGGCCGTCGTGGCAGTAAATTGCCCCGGGGTTTCCAGCGCGTAGAGAAAGTCACAGTGGAATAGATTTTCCCGCGCATGCAGGAATCTGACTCAGGAAAGCATCTCAACACAGTTCTTGCCGGTTTCCTTGGCAGTCCGTAAAGCTTCATCGACCCGTCGGAACAGGTCATTGATGTTTTCGCCTTCCTGATACATATCGACGCCAAAGCTGGCGGTAAGCCCGTCGATGCCGGTAAAGTGATGCGTCTCAATACGGGCCCGAAGGTTATCGGCCATCAGATAGGCCCCATCCAGGTTGCTTTCCGGCAACAGGACCATGAATTCTTCACCGCTCCAGCGACTTATTGAGTCGGCTTCGCGACAGAAACCCCTGATCAATTCTGCCACTGCAGCTAACACTTTATCGCCTCTGTCATAGCCGTATTCGTCATTGATTTTCTGGAAGTTATCCAGATCCAGTTGAACGATGGCGAACGATGACTGGTAGCGATCCGCCCGATATTGTTCCTGCTTGAGCACTTCCTCGAGTCTTTCGCGGTTATAAAGTCCGGTCAGGCGGTCAGTCCTGGCCAGGTGTTCCAGTTCATTGGTGCGTCCCTGAACAATGCGCTCCAGACGCTGGGTTTCAGAAATATCATGAATCATCGCCCGCACACGCTTTTCTCCACCGAAATCTATTGGGTCCAGCACTATATGCGACAGGAACTCGTTGCCATCAGGTCGTTTGTGAGTCCATTCAAATTCATGTTTGCCCTTGGTAAGTGCAACCTGAATCATTTCCCTGGCCATATCCTGTGACACTTTGCCATTCGGTTGATGTTCAGGAGAAAGTTCAGCAGGGTGTGATTGTTGTAGCTGCTCCCTGGAAGCAAGCCCCATCAATCTGAGGTAGGCTTCATTAAATTCTACATAGCTGCCATCCAGATTAACAATCGCCAGAGCGACTTCGACGGTGTTAAACAGCCATTTATAGTCATTGAGTTGGCGCTGCAGATGTTCTGTATCGTTCATAGAGTTGTTTCTTGGAGTTATTATGAACTTTAAATTTAGACAAAAAATTGGTATTTGTCTCTTAAAATCAAGGTTTTATTTCATCTATTTGATTTTCAATCAAAAATTCCAGCTGCAGTTTTTCATGGCTGAAAGGAGCCCTAAGGGACGGCTACAGGGATGCAGGCAATAAAAAAGCCCACCTGGTGGTGAGCTTTTTCTGGTTTGTGAAGGGCATATCCACTGCAGGAAAGTATTCTAGAGTTCGGAATGAGTTCCATCACAAAATGGCTGAGTATTGGATTTCTTACACCCACAAAAGTATAAGGTTTCATCTTTCTCTGCTTTAAAAGGTAAAGGTTTGAAAGAAGTTCCATCGTGCGATCCATCACAGAAAGGCTGGGTCTTGCTGCGGCCACAAGCGCACCAGAAATAGGTTTTACCTTTTTCTACATCGACTGGAATGGGTGATTTCTGAGCAATTAACACTTCGTCTGTCATTTTCTTGATCCTTAGCTGAATTTCAATTTTATAAGATTCTATGACAAATTGATGGAGTTTCTACAATGTGTATTTTAGGGTAATGAATAAGATGCCTACAATGCATTGCATAAAGCTTTTAATACATCAGGGCTCTGTCAAATTCACGAGATTTGTAAAAAATAGATTTCCGGAAGCTGGCGGATTAAATATGAACGAAATATCTAATAGCTAAAATCATGTTTTTTTCTTCACCAGGTGTGAAGGGTTGATGCATAAGCGGTTACCGCAGGACTGCATGATGATGTCATCTTTTCCTATTTCGCCTACGAATAATTC
>JABDQZ010000055.1 GCA_013041975.1 Gammaproteobacteria bacterium | reverse complement strand
GTCAACTGACATCACTGCATGGCAAGGTGCTTGGCATCGACTTATCAGGTACCGCTATAACACTGTTTTTCATCCCTGATCAGAACGGACAACTTCAGGTTTTAAGCCAGTATGAAGGACAGCCCGATTGTCTGATTAGCGGTGCCCCGTTAAACCTTTTGCGCTCATCCATAGCCAACAACACTGATTCAACTTTTAGCGGAGATGTTCACATTGAGGGGAGTGCTGCGCTTGCCCAGGAATTTACCAGCATACTTAAACGCATCGATATTGACTGGGAAGAACAGCTTTCTCGCATTACCGGCGATATTCTTGCTCATCAGATAGGCAACAATTTACGTGCAGGTTCAAGCTGGTTAAGCAGAAACCTTGATTCGACTGGACTCAATTTTCAGGAGTATCTGCAAGAAGAAGCCCGTGTACTTCCTGGTGCACTGGAACTGGAAAACTTCTATCAGGATGTTGATCGACTGCGCGATGATGTCGAAAGACTTGCTGCAAGAATACAACGACTTCTACAGAAGCAGGACTGACTGTTTTGCTACGTATTACCAACGCACTTCGTATCTTTCACATCAGCTGGATTCTGTTAAAACATGGCCTGGATGAAGTCATCCTGGCCGCCCACCTGTTTCGTGGCATTCGTTTTTTTCGCTTTCTTTCACCTTTTTTCTGGCTGACCGCTGGCAAGCGTCCTTCTCATGGTGAGCGTATTCGCCGGGCACTGGAAGATCTTGGCCCCATCTTCGTCAAGTTTGGCCAGATGGTTTCCACCCGTCGCGACCTGCTGCCTGACGATATCGCAGATGAACTGGTCAAACTACAGGACAAGGTTCCCCCCTTTTCAGGCAAGCAGGCAGTCGCGCAGATCGAGAAGGCGCTGGGTTCTCCTGTTTCAGAACTGTTTCTTGAATTTGATGAAACACCTCTGGCCTCGGCTTCAATAGCTCAGGTACATACGGCACAATTACTGGATGGCACCGATGTTGTAGTAAAGGTATTACGACCCAAAATAGAAAAGGTCATCCGTCGGGATGTGCAGTTAATGACAACGATTGCCAGGCTGGCACAGCGGTATTCAAAGGACGCGCGTCGTTTACGACCCGTGGAAGTCGCTGATGAGTTTCGAAAAACCATTTTTGATGAACTTGACCTGTCACGCGAAGCCGCGAATGCATCACAGTTGAGACGCAATTTTCTTAACTCAGAACAACTTTATGTGCCTGAGGTTTTCTGGGATCTGTGTCGTCAGAATGTGATGGTGATCGAACGCATTTACGGCGCCAACGTCGGCAAAGTGGATGAACTCAAGGCTCAGGGCATCAGCATGCAATTGCTGGGCGAGCGAGGTGTGGAAATCTTCTTTACCCAGGTATTCAGAGATAACTTTTTTCATGCTGATATGCACCCTGGCAACATTTTTGTCAGTCCTGAAGGTCAGTATATCGCCGTTGACTTTGGTATCATGGGCACCCTGACAACTGAAGACCAACGCTATCTCGCCGAAAACCTGCTGGCTTTTTTCAATCGTGACTATCGCCGGGTTGCCGAACTGCATGTCGAATCTGAATGGGTGCCAAAAACCACGCGTATCGATGAATTTGAAGCCGCCATTCGTACTGTCTCCGAACCCATTTTCGAAAAGCCTTTAGCTGAAATTTCTTTTGGACACTTTCTGTTGCGCCTGTTTCAAGTAGCCCGTCGCTTTGATATGGAAGTTCAGCCGCAGCTGGTGCTGTTACAGAAAACACTGCTGAATATTGAGGGGCTTGGACGCCAGCTTTATCCGCAACTGGACCTGTGGACGACGGCAAAACCCTACATGGAAGACTGGATGAAACAACAGATCGGACCAAAAGCATTGTTGCGACGGGTCAAGGAAAACCTGCCGGTCATGTCTGAACAGTTACCAGAAATTCCTCTACTGGCGTATCGAGTGTTAAAAGATGCGGCAGAAGGTAATCTTGAAATCAAATGGCAATCGGATGAACTGCTGGAATTGCAAAAGCAGGTAAAAGCCAATCATCGCCAGACCCTCACTGCTATCAGTGGCGGAAGTCTTCTGATATCTGGCAGCATTCTGTTTGCTGCAACACCTGCGATAGTGCCAGTCGTCGTATCGGTTGGAGCAGGAAGTATCGGACTGCTGTTACTCGCTTCCCTTTTAAAAAAATAACCGCAAATCCTACTGTCGCTTTAACAGGTGATTGATAATAAAACTCAGCACGGCATCACCATGCTGGTTAATCGCTACATATTTTAATCGCATTATGCCACGGTCTTGTTTTGAGCGGGATGGCTTGACCTCAATAACTTCATTTTCAGTATGTAATGTATCGCCCGGTCTAACCGGTGCGAGAAACTGCAGTTCATCAATGCCAGGTGAACCCATACTGGACTCAGCCAGCATGCCATTTTGTATGAATAATCGAAAACACAAGGCCATCGTTTGAAAACCACTGGCAATCAGTCCGCCATACAAGGATTCACTGGCAGCATTGATATCCATGTGAAATGACTGGGGATCATACTTGAGTGCAAACTCGATAATCTCGCTTTCGGTGATCGTTATACCGGGCGAAACAAAACGTTCACCCACCTGGAAATCATCAAGGTAGCGCTTGCCCTGCTTCATTATTTGTTTTCAGTGTCCTTCTTTAGCAGACGGTGAACCTGTAAATTTTTTATATCCGGCAAGGGGACAAGTGCTTCGAACTTTCCACTATGAATACGTTGCTCGATGGTTGCGGTATTAAGTGAAATTTTTATCAAGGTTCCTTCGCGTTCCCTGCCATCTTTCGTTTCTACCTTCACACGGGCACCGATATACTGGGGTAACTGGTTGATCGGTGTATCCTGAAAAGTATAGGTGACTTTTACTGTCTCCGGCTTTTTCTTGCCGTCTTCTTCACCGTAAGCCTTGTCTCCAAAATACTGGTTCATGCTTTCATCAACAGAAAAGCTCAGATCCTGTACCGGATCACCATTCACATAGGCAGTTACACCGAGCATGCTGATAATATCGGCCGGACGGAACTGGTTCAGCAC
>JABDQZ010000053.1 GCA_013041975.1 Gammaproteobacteria bacterium | reverse complement strand
TTCACACACGCGGCATTGCTGGATCAGGCTTGCGCCCATTGTCCAATATTCCCCACTGCTGCCTCCCGTAGGAGTCTGGGCCGTGTCTCAGTCCCAGTGTGGCTGATCATCCTCTCAGACCAGCTACAGATCGTCGCCTTGGTAGGCCATTACCCCACCAACAAGCTAATCTGACGCAGGCTCATCCAATAGCGAGAGCTTTCAAGAAGAGGCCCCCTTTAGTCCGTAGACCGTATTCGGTATTAGCTCGGATTTCTCCGAGTTGTCCCCAACTACTGGGTAGATTCCTACGCGTTACGCACCCGTCCGCCACTCGACGCCTGGGAGCAAGCTCCCATCGTTTCCGTTCGACTTGCATGTGTTAAGCATACCGCCAGCGTTCAATCTGAGCCAGGATCAAACTCTTCAGTTGAAGTTTGAACTGTCCCTTTTAGGAGGGACAAAATCCTTGCTCGACTACACTAACTAAAATTTTGGAATTAACTAAAACTTTTATGTTTGCTTCGTCGATATTCTTTATTGGCTATCGCCAACTATCAACGGAGCACCCACACAAATTACTTGATTAAATTTTTAAAGAGCGTGTCGCTGTTTTTGCAGCGACAAAGACGTACAACTTTAAACGTCTTTTTTTGCACCGTCAACAATTTTTTCAAATTTATTTTCGGTACCGCAAATAAGCTATTTATTTACGACCTGTGACTTCAATTATTTCTAATTTATCGAGGGCTGTTTACTTGCCGTTGGTCTTTCGATTTCGGCTGCCCCAATGTCTCAGGAGCGGCGCATTATAGGGATGTATTTTTTTGCGTCAACAAATAATTCCACTTTTTTTAAAAAAAGTTTTTAACACGCTATTTAACCTTCACTATTTCAAGCCATCAAAGCAGCCTGAATCTCGTTTTACCCTGTAATTTATCGTCTCAATTAAAATTACCCACTTAAAACGGAAGATTAACTTAACTTCACCCGGGCAAATTTTCTTTTACCTACCTGCACAACGCCCTCGAATCCTGAAGGCAGTCTCAGGTTCTTGTCAGAAACCTTCTCTCCGTCAATCTTTACAGCTCCCTGTTTGATCATACGAAATCCTTCCCCGTTACTGGACACCAGTCCTGCACCATTCAACAAGGCTGCAATACCCAGCTCGCCCTCTTCGACATCAAGCTCCACTTCCGGTATTTCATCCGGCATCGCACCTTTCTGAAACCTCGCGATGAAATTGTTTTGAGCCTGATCTGCTTCAGCAGCACTGTGAAACCGCCCGATCAATTCTTTTGCAAGCAGAAACTTGATATCCCTCGGGTTAGCTCCTTCTTCTACTTGTTTCCTGAAATCATTTATTTCAGACATGGGTCTGAAACTGAGCAATTCAAAATATCGCCACATCAGTTCATCTGATACTGACATGATCTTGCCGAACATCTCATCCGGTGTATCGGTGATGCCGATATAGTTATTAAGAGACTTGGACATTTTCTGCACACCATCCAAGCCTTCAAGAATTGGCATGGTGATCGCAATCTGCGGCTCCTGCCCGTAGGCCTCCTGTAACTGCCGACCAACCAGCAGATTGAATTTCTGATCCGTACCACCAAGCTCTACATCGGCCTTCATGGCAACCGAGTCATACCCCTGAACGAGTGGATACAGAAATTCATGCACGGATATTGACTGACCACCTTTATAGCGTTTACTGAAGTCATCACGTTCCAGCATTCGCGCCACTGTGTGTTTTGCTGCCAGCTGAATCATGTCTGAGGCATTCATTTCGCCCATCCAGGATGAATTGAAAAATACCGTGGTTTTCTGCGCATCCAGAATCTTGAATACCTGGTGTTCGTAGGTTTTGGCATTTTCCATGACTTCATCACGAGTCAATGGAGGGCGGGTAGCGCTTTTGCCGGTCGGATCACCGATCATCGCCGTAAAGTCGCCCACCAGAAACATTACCTCATGCCCGAGGTCCTGAAACTGTTTGAGTTTATTGACCAGAACTGTGTGCCCCAGATGAAGGTCTGGTGCAGTAGGATCAAAACCAGCCTTGATTCTCAACGGCCTGCCCTGCTTGAGCTTTTTGATCAATGCTTCCTCGATCAGAATTTCATCTACACCACGCGAAATCAGCTCAAGGCTTTGTTTGATATCAGTTTCAGTCATTTTAATTTTCTGGTTGCTTTTGGTATGGAGCGTAATTTATAGCAAAAACGGGCAAGATTTAAGTCACTCTGATTTCAGGGACGAAAAAAACCAACAAAAGCGGTACACTTCGCACATTATGCAAGACTACAAACCTCATTTTCAGAAAGTGCAGCGACACGCCTACCGGAAAGTCATACTCTTCGCTGTGATTGCCATCATTGCCACGGCCGTTATTTTTCAATTTGAAAGCTCCGAAACACCAATAACAACGGAACCGGCCAAAACACCGTTCGTTATTCAGAAACTGAAGATTCCTGGTACTGACAGCAAAACACCGGACTCAACGCCTGCAGTAAAAACTGAAGCACCTCTTCAAATAACCGAATACGAATCCGTAGCGGCATCCAGGCCTGAACCACAAAACACAAATGTTATTGATATCGCAGAGCCGGATAAAGCAGAGCCTCCGGAGACTTTATCCGCAGCTGCAACTATCGTAGCTTCAGCTCCTGTAACTGATACACCTACGATGACGGCCACATGGGAAACTCGCGTTATCAAAAGCGGCGATAGCCTGGCCAATATTTTCAAGGAGTGGAAACTCAGTCCAACAACCCTGCATAAAATTGTCACCAGTTCGAAACTTGCCAAAACACTTGCCGACATTCATCCCGGCGAAACCCTGAAACTGATGCGCGATGATGATGACAGCCTGCTTGAACTGATGGTGGTTCGCAACCCAACCGAAACCTTACTGATCACCAAAACCGATAAAGGCTTTGAAAGCGAAAAAATCATTCGCGAAGTGGAAGTGCGCCATGCCTATGCCAGCGGCACGATCGAGACTTCATTGTTTATTGATGGACAGAATTCAGGACTGACCGATGCACAGATTATGGAAATGGCCGGCATTTTTGGCTGGGATATCGATTTTGCCCTGGAACTGCGCAAGGGCGATTCATTTAAACTGCTTTACGAAGAACATTTTCTCGATGGCAAAAAATACCGCAATGGCCCCATTCTGACGGCTGAGTTTCATAACAACCAGAAAACATTCAAGGCTGTTCGCTATACGACCCCAGACAACATCACCAGTTACTACGACCCGGATGACGGACGTAACAAGAAACGCGCATTTATTCGCACGCCGGTCAAGTTTGCCCGCATCAGTTCGCGCTTTACCAACAAACGCTTTCACCCCAAACTAAAAAAATGGCGCGCCCACCGTGGAGTAGATTATGCTGCCCCAACAGGCACCCCGATCAAAGCTGCCGGTAAGGGCAAAGTCACCTTCAGAGGAAAAAAAGGCGGCTATGGAAAAACCGTCATGATCCAGCACGGCACAAAATATACGACGCTCTATGCGCATCTTTCCAAATATTCAAAAAACAGCCGAAAAGGCAAAACGGTTTCCCAGGGCCAGGTCATCGGCTATGTCGGAAAAACAGGGCTGGCAACCGGACCTCATCTGCACTATGAATTTCGGGTTAATGGGGTTCATCGGAATCCTTTGACCGTAAAACTGCCGAAGGCCGACCCGATCAGCAAAAAATACAGACAGGATTTCAATGCCAAATCCACGGAACTGATTGCCACTTTCAAACGTTTTGCTGGCAACGAACAGCAAATCGCCAAGACAGAAGACACTCCCAAGGATGGTTGACGGTTATTATATTGGCCAGATGTCTGGCACAAGCCTGGACGGCATTGATACAGCCATTATCGAAATCCAAAATGGCAGATGCACACTGATAGAAAAACACAGCTTCAAATGGCCGCAGGATATTGAGCAACGACTGCGCAACTTGATTGAACAAGGCAACTCTCTTGACGAAATGCTGCAGCTTGATCAGCTATGTGCGCAATACTTTAGCCAGGCAGCCCTCGAGTGCCTGAAAAAAACCCAGCTACACCCTGTCGACGTCAAGGCTATCGGTTGTCATGGACAGACAATCAGACATTCTCCGAATTCTGATCCTGCCTATAGCCTGCAAATTGGTAATGCCAATCGCATTGCAGAAATCACCGGCATTACGACCATTAGCGATTTTCGTAGCCGCGATATTGCTGCCGGAGGCCAGGGTGCGCCTTTGGCCCCGGCTTTTCACGCAGCCGTGTTCAGGCATTCTGAAAAAAGACGGGTTGTACTGAATATTGGCGGAATTGCCAACATCACCATCCTCACCGATGAAGAACTTAAAGGTTATGACACGGGCCCTGGCAACCGTTTACTGGACGACTGGATCAGGCGCTGCAAAAACCTGCCTTATGACAAAAATGGAGCGTTTGCAGCTTCCGGCAAAACCAACAGCTTTCTTTTGAGCAATCTTCTGAATGACCCGTATTTTCAGTTAGCCGCACCGAAAAGCACCGGAAGCGACTATTTCAATCTGAATTGGCTTCAACAGCATCTGAACAACTTCAGCGATGAAGCAGAAGAGAATATACAGGCAACACTGGCCTTACTTACTGCGATCAGCATTGGCGATCAGATCAAGCAAGCTGTGAAACATTGTGATGAAGTACTGGTATGCGGTGGCGGTGTACACAATACGTTCTTGATGAAGTTAATCGAACAACAATTACCGAATTCGATCATTACCAGCACTGAAACCTTTGGTATTCACCCTGACTGGGTTGAAGCCATGGCTTTTGCCTGGCTGGCACAACAGACGTTGTCAGGCCTACCTGGAAATGCCGCCAAGGTGACTGGAGCAAAGGGTACTCGTATCTGTGGTGCAATTTTTCAAAATTAAAATTGCACCAGTAAAGCTGGCCTGCGATGAAAATAAGATAAAGCTCGAAATAAAAAAGGCGCCTTTGGCGCCTTTTTTATTTCGAGCATCAGCCGTTCTTCAGACAGAGAAAGATGAACCACACCCACAGGTTGTTGTTGCGTTCGGATTACGAATCACAAACTGCGCTCCTTGCAAGCCTTCAGTATAGTCAACCTCAGCACCTGTCAGATACTGAACACTCATTGGGTCAATCAATAGTGTTACACCATCAGTTGTCACCCTGGAGTCGCCGTCATTAACCGTTTCGTCAAAAGTAAAACCGTACTGAAACCCGGAACAACCTCCACCCTGAACGTAGATACGCAACATCAGATCGGGATTGCCCTCTTCTTCAATCAACTGAGCTACTTTTGATGCAGCAGCACCGGTAAAAGTCAGATCAGTATCCATAGCAGTTACTTCATTCATATGTCACCTGAAATAAATTGTTGGGAATTAGGACTAGTATGCAATTACCTAGTAAAATAGTCAAGATTTAGCTTCGTCACTAGTATACTCAAGTTTTTTGGGCTCGCCATCGGTATGAATCAACTGCCCATTGACTTCGGCACCCATCGCCATTTCCAGCAAATTGTAGTACAGAGAACCGGTTACCCTAGCCTGAGGCGCCAGTTCTACACGGCCTGTGACATAAACATCCCCTACCACCGAGCCATTCAGGATCATGTGGGTGACACGCACATCACCAATAACCTCACCTTTCTCACTGACGGTCAGCGTTACTTCCTCACCATCTTCTGCTGCAATGTCACCCTTTACGGTGCCGTCCAGATGCAGGCCACCACGAAAAACAAGGTCGCCGTTTAACACAGTTCCCTGGCCCACTATGGTACTTACTTTGGGTGCACGAAATTTTTTCATTTCATCAAATCTCCAACATAAAAACCTGACTGTCAGTTTTTAGTCACTTTCCAGTTCAGGTCTTCTACAAATTTTTCTACGTTCTTACCTTCCGGATCAGCAATAATTTTCAGACTTTCAGGCCGGAAGTTTTCCGGAAAATCCACCGTTACGATAAATTTCTGAAAATTTTTAAATCCCATTTTCAGGCTTTTGGCATCGCCGCTGCTCATCAGTTTTTCCGGCGGCAGCACTTTCGGCTTGCCGGAATCCTTTCCTGCAACAGACATTGAGACCGAGCCTTGTACTTTGCCGCCAACCTTGCTCAGATGCAATAGAGTAAATTCTATACGATACTGATGGCTTTCATCCGTCGGGGTAATTTCCAGGTGCTTGAGGCGGATCACCGCCTTTTTCGCCTTGTCGGTTAACAGGCTGTTAAGAAATGCCACTTCGCGTTCGAGAGCCGCCTGATCCTGCTGAAAACGCTTCAGATCCTCACGCGCCAGTTGAGCCGCGCTTGAGTCAATCTGGGAAGAGCGCTGCAAAGAGGCAATTTCCAGACGCATCTGTTCAACACGCTGATTTAATTGCTTGATGGTCTGATCCCGTTCATCAATTTTTTCTTCATAGGCAGCCCGCGACACACCAGAAGTTAAGCGGCCATAGTCAAAAGCAAACCAGCTCAAGACAACGGAACAACCAACAAACAGTAAAAACAACCATTTTTTACCACTGCTGTTTTGCTGAACAATTTTTGGTGCGACAACCTTATAGCGACGCGAAAACATCAGGGCAACAGCGCCACAGTATTCAAACCAGCAGATTCATGCAGGTCAAACATCAGGTTCATATTCTGTATCGCCTGACCCGCAGCACCCTTGACCAGATTGTCAATCACTGACAATACGACCAGCGTATCACCTTCCTGGGGCTGGTGAATGGCAATGCGATTATGGTTGATAGCTTTAACAGTGCGTGTCTCTGGATGGCTTCCCGCAGGCAGCACATCGACAAAAAACTCCTCTGCATAGCGGGACTCATACATTGACTGCCAGTCAGAATGCCGTTCTGTTTTCAGATACAGCGTGGCATGAATACCGCGGATCATCGGGAGTAAATGTGGGACAAACGTCAATCCGACAGGTTCTCCGGCTATTGTTTCCAGGTTTTGACGAATTTCCGGTAAATGACGATGCCCCGAAACAGCATAAGCCTTGAAACTCTCCCCGCATTCACCCATCAGCGTTGCCACATTCGCACCACGACCGGCACCGCTGACACCCGATTTACAATCAGCAACGATACTGGACAAATCAACCTGGCCAGACTCAATGAGCGGCATTAACCCCAGTGTTACCGCTGTCGGATAACAACCGGGATTCGCTACCAGACGGGCATCACGAATAACTTCACGGTTCAGTTCAGGCAGGCCGTATACGGCTTCTTGCAGCAAATCAGCACAGGCATGTGGCATACCGTACCATTTCTCCCACTGGGCCTCATCTTTGAGACGGAAATCGGCAGCCAGATCTATGATTTTAACACCAGCATCCAGTAGATCAGGCACCAGCGTCATGGCAGTACCATTAGGAGTCGCAAAAAACACCACATCGCAGGATTCGAGGGATTTGCCATCAGGTACCGTAAAGGCCAGGTCATAATGCCCCCGCAGATTCGGAAACATTTCATCCACTCTGACACCGTCATTGGAACGAGAAGTAATCACCTTGACATCAACCTGTGGATGATTGGCCAGTAAACGGAGCAATTCCACACCCGTATAACCGGTACCGCCTACAATTCCTACCGAAATCATGTTTTTTTCCCTGATGGATAAAGCTGAAACACTAAAAACATCACATGATAATGGCTCAACGACAAAAGAACAAAATTTCCGACTGTGATAACCTGCATTCGTTAACACTTAAATTATTGGGGATATGGGCAATCCCATTGTTAAGCGGAAATAAACATGGAAACCATTGAAGTCATATCACTTACTCTTGGGGTAGCCTGGGCATCCGGTATTAATTTGTATGCGGCTGTATTGGCTCTGGGCTATTTTGGGGCTACCGGCCAGGTTACATTACCTGAAGAACTGCAACTGCTGACTGATCCCACCGTTTTAATCGCTGCCGGTTTCATGTTTTTCGTGGAATTTTTTGCTGACAAGATACCCGGCGTCGATACCGGCTGGGATGCACTTCATACCTTTATACGTATTCCGGCTGGAGCCGTGCTGGCTGGTGGCATGGCTAACGGCATCGAAGTCAATGTGGCAACCGAGTTTGCGGCCTACCTTATTGGCGGTGGACTTGCAGCCACCTCTCATGCGACAAAAGCTGGAACTCGGGCACTGATCAACACCTCACCGGAGCCAGTGACCAACTGGACAGCGTCCATCACCGAAGATATTGCTGTTATCGGTGGTTTGTGGGCGGCATTGAATTATCCATGGGTCTTCATTATTGCCCTGGTTGTATTTATTTTGCTGGTTGCCTGGCTGTTACCTAAAATCTGGCGCGCCCTCAAGCGCATTGTACGTGCCATCGGCAATTTTTTCAGCGGTAAAAAAGAAGAGCCCGGCAGTCAGAGCGGGAGTCAGAACAGAACCCGCAAAGACATTTTGCAGGAACTGTACCACGATAAACCCAAATCCTGAGCATTATACTGATGATCCGGCGTATTCCCGTTGTACTAATGGTTCTCTTACTGATTACGGCCTGTTCGGATCAGCAACCCCAAAATACCCCGGAGAATGAAACCAGCCAGGCTGAATTTCTTTTTCTGGATGGCAATAGTGGAAGCCTGGCGGATTTAAATGGCAAATGGACGTTTCTGAATTTCTGGTCAATCAGCTGCCCGCCCTGCTACAAGGAAATGCCTGACCTGGTAAAACTCTATGACGAGTTTCAATCTGAACATTTCGAATTGATTGGCGTTGCCATGTCTTATGACCGGCCCGACCTGGTCATCGATACCAAGGAAAAATACCAGTTGAACTACCCCATTTCCCTGGACCTGAATAACGAGATCAACCAGCGCTTTGGTCCGGTAGAAATGATTCCCACTACCGTGCTGCTCGCACCAGATGGCCAGATAGTAAAAAAACATGTAGGTTTAATCACCTACCAGCAACTTAAAACCATGCTGCTTGAAACTCGGGCAGCCTACAACAAGGAAATATAACAATGGGCACATGGGCCAAAGCCTGGCATCTGATTGCCATGGTCACCTGGTTTGCAGGCATTTTTTATCTACCGCGACTCTTCGTCTACCACGCTATGACTGAAGATCGCACCAGTATCGAAAGATTCAAGGTTATGGAACGTAAATTGTATTACGGCATCACCACGCCCGGCATGGTTGTGACTATGGGTTTCGGATTTTGGATGCTGTATGACTACGCCTGGGCCGCTTGGGGAAGCATGATGTGGTTACAGGTAAAACTGGTATTGCTGGCTATATTGCTGGTTTACCACTTTTATTGCGGAAAACTTCTAAATGACTTCAAACATGACCGCAATACCCGTAGCCATGTCTGGTACCGATGGTTTAATGAAGTACCAACTGTCCTGCTGGTAGCGATTGTCATTCTTGCGGTTAGAAAAACGTTTTGAAATTGACTGATTAGCCAATGGAATCGGCAAGAAAAAATTTGATGACATACTTCATCACAAAACCGAGCATGCCTACAGCCAGGCCGAGAAACAGCACAAACATGCCAAATTTACCCGCCTCGGACTTCTTGCCAAGGTTATAAATTATAAATGCCATGTAAAGCATCAAACCGGCAACCATAACTGGCATACCGATTTCTGTGATCATTTCATCGGTGAGTTGCATAGGGATCGAGCAACGCTGTTTCCGGTCTTTCTACCCAGAAGGCGCTGTAAATACATCCATGTACGCTTCTATGCCGCATCCATGCGGCATAAGAATTCTGGGTAGAAAGACCGGAAACAGCTTAAGTCTGATTTAGAAAAGGGATTGAGGAGCTGAAAAATCAGCCGCAACCGCCACCTTGAGAACCACAAGTACCACAACCACCACCAGTGTCCGTCTGTGGAAGGTTGTTAAATACAAAACTGGCATTACCATCACCACCGTCAACAAAATCAATCTCTGCACCTCTCAGGTACTCGAGAGTGGCGTCATCAACAATGACCTTGAAAGATTCAAAATCCAGCGTGCCATCGTTAGCATTTAGTTGATCAGTGAAGGTCATACCAAAGTTGATACCACTGCAGCCGCCTGGAGTAGCGAATACACGGACACCCTCGATATTTTCCTCAACCTGTGAGAATAGTTCTGCCATTTTTCCTTGCGCTGATGTGGTTAGTTCCAGGTCAGACGCACTTAATGCTGTAGTCGTAGTCATCAATAAAACTCCTGATGTGAAATGTTTTGGGGAATTCTACACAAGTAACTGCAAAACGCCACTTAAAGCTGGTTGCTGGCCTGCAGGTCGTAGAGGTGTTTTTCGGCATCAACCAGGTGTTTACCCCAGTGTACCTTGAAGCCGCAGCGCCAGTGATCGATGGCAGCATCGGTATCCCTGGTTTTTTCTTCCAGCGATAGCAAGCCACTTTTCAGCTCACAGTAAATATCCGTTAGATCATCAGCCAGACTGCCACTTTTGCAGTCTTCGTTGGTTCTGACATCGTATTCCAGCCAATAGCTATCGCGTTCACCCAACAGCTGACGTAGACGGGAAAATAATTCGAAACGCGCATCCAGATCGGCATCCTTGACCTGGCAGTCAGCGTCCTTATCACCCACAAAAGCCTGGATGCTGGCATGCAAACGCGGTAACAGCCTGATTAATGATGGAAAAATCGTCTGTTCATTATCATCAATCTGTTCAATCAGGGCACAATACTCCTGTGCAACCTGCATCAATTCTTGTTGTTTCTCAACCATGGGTGCTCCCGTAACAAACCCGGATTCATTTTTTAAACAGCGACAGTTTCCTCGACCTCTGACAACAGAGGAATGTAATTCTTGAAAGGATCTGGAGTAAAGTTTAGACAAAGATTTTAGAATTTCAGCGTTTAATGAAATAAATGCCTAGCGGATTTTAATCTGGCGCTAGATTTCTGTCATTTCGAAATCCGACTTGGAAACACCACACTCTGGACAAACCCAGCTTGCTGGAACATCTTCCCAGCGGGTACCGGCAGCAACACCTTCCTCAGGCCAGCCCTTTTCCTCATCGTAAATCAGGCCACAAATCATACACCTATATTTTTTCATTCTATTTTCCTTCAAAATGTTGCTATGAATAATCGACCAACCATTCTCACGATTGCCGGTCATGATCCTACCGGCGGTGCCGGTATCCAGGCTGATATAGAAACCATTAACAGCCTTGGCGGACATGCATGCAGCATTATAACCAGTCTGACGAGCCAGGATTCAAGCAACCTGTACAGTTTCGAACCAGTCTCTGCAGACCTGATACGGCGCCAATTCAGGCTACTGCACAATGATTTTGAAATCCGTGCCATAAAAACCGGCATGATTGGCAGTTACCATTTGCTGCAAACACTGGCTGAACTCCTTAGCCAACTACCTGATATCCCACTGATCATTGATCCGGTTCTGGCAGCGGGGGGAGGTTCATCGGTTTCAGACAGCGACTTTGTTGCCGCTTTCAAAAAACACCTGCTACCCCTGGCCACGCTGGTGACACCCAATACCCCTGAAGCCCGGACACTATCCGGAAAACAATCACCTGACGATTGCGCCCGAACCCTGCTTGCTTCAGGTTGTAAGAATATTCTGATCACGGGCACACATGAAGACGAAGATTATGTGGTTAATCGGCTATACCAGGCTGATGGCAAAACTCTGTTTACAGAAAGTCAGCGCCTGCCGGGTATTTATCATGGATCAGGATGCACCCTGGCCAGCGCCATAAGCTTTTATCTTGCTAGTAATCACTCACTGACAAATTCAATCAAACTTGCCCAGGAGTATACGATTCAAGCCTTGTCCAATGCTGATAGTCCTGGGCAGGGCCAGGCATTCCCGGTGCGTAGATGAAAGATAACAGGCTCAAAGGACTCTACCTGATCAGCAATCATCAGCAATTTAAAGACCAGCGTTTATTTGAAGACGTGAGCCTTGCACTGCAGGGCGGTGTGAAAATCCTGCAATACCGGGACAAATCCCGGGACCAGGAAAAACGTCTTTTACAGTGCCGACAATTACGAAAAACAACCACTGACTCCGGTTGCCTGTTGATTATCAATGACGATGCCCGGTTAGCCCAACAGGTTGAAGCAGATGGCGTGCACCTTGGCCAGGAAGATGGAAATATCACACATGCCAGGCAGTTACTGGGAGATGATAAAATTATTGGCGTATCCTGCTACAATAAAATTGAACTTGCTTCACAAGCCGCTGATGAAGGCGCTAACTACATCGCTTTTGGCCGCTTTTTTCCTTCCAGAACCAAACCGAATGCCATACAGGCTCATGCTGATATTTTGCATCAAGCAAAGGACCTGCAACTACCTGTTGTTGCCATCGGGGGCATTTCACAAGACAATGCCCCCGATTTAATTAATGCCGGAGCCGACATGGTCGCTGTGATTGATGCGATTTTTGGCCAGAGCGATATAAAAACAGCAACACAGCAATTTAAGAACCTCTTTAAATTACAAGGATAAAACATGGCTACTTCACACGATCTTTTCGTAGCGGCTCAACAACATATTCCCGGCGGTGTTAATTCACCGGTTCGCGCGTTCAAGGGGGTTGGCGGAGACCCAGTCTTTATCGAGTCTGCTAAAGGCGCCTATATGTTTGATGCCGAAGGCAAACAGTACATTGACTATGTCGGCTCATGGGGCCCGATGATTCTTGGACATGCTCACCCTGAAGTACTTGATGCTGTTGCCGGCGTTATCCAGAAAGGCCTTTCCTTTGGTGCACCTACCGAGCTTGAAACCCTGATGGCTGACAAGGTTTGCGAACTGGTACCTTCCATGGACATGGTGCGCATGGTTTCTTCCGGTACTGAAGCCACCATGTCGGCCATCCGGCTGGCTCGCGGCTTTACCGGCAGGGATAAAATCGTCAAGTTTGAAGGCTGCTACCATGGCCACTCTGATTCACTGCTGGTAAAAGCCGGTTCTGGCATGCTGACGCTGGGCGAACCCAGTTCCCCGGGTGTTCCGGCAGCACTGGCAGAACATACGATGACCCTGTCTTTCAACGATCTTGAACAGGTCAAAAAGGCTTTTTCCGAAGTTGGCGAACAGATTGCCTGCATTATCGTTGAACCGGTTGCCGGCAACATGAACTGCATCCCACCGGTTGCAGGTTTTCTCGAAGGCCTGCGTGAAGTATGTGATGAATACGATACCGTGCTGATATTTGACGAAGTGATGACCGGATTCCGTGTCGGACTTGCTGGAGTTCAGGGCCTGTACAACGTGAAGCCTGACATGACGACCCTGGGTAAGGTCATTGGTGGTGGCATGCCTGTCGGTGCATTCGGCGGCAAGCGTGAAATCATGGAAAAAATTGCACCGCTTGGTCCTGTCTACCAGGCAGGCACTCTTTCCGGCAACCCGGTCGCCATGACAGCCGGTATGAAAACACTCGAACTGATTTCTCAAGCAAACTTTTTCGGCGACCTGACCGGGAAAACCCGGCAACTGGTTGCCGGAATGCTGGATCTGGCAAAAACGGCGAACATCGACATGACAGCCAACCAGGTTGGCGCCATGTTCGGTCTGTTTTTCACAGAGGCTGAAAAGGTAACCGACTTTGCCGGTTCCATGGCCTGTGATCAGGAACGCTTCAAGAAATTCTTCCACGGCATGCTGGATCGTGGTGTTTACATGGCACCGTCAGCGTTTGAAGCAGGCTTTGTTTCAGCTGCTCATACGGATGAGGATATTGCCAATACCCTGTCGGCTGCGGCTGAAGTATTCGCTACATTATAAGTGCTGAGTGACTGACTATTTCCAGCAACTTCTTGAATGGGTTCAGCTTAACCCTGACTATGCCGGACTGATTATTTTCTCCATGGCGCTGGCCGAATCACTGGCCATCATTGGCGTGCTGATTCCCGGAGTAGTGATCCTGTTTGGCGCCGGCACCCTGATAGGGGCTGGCATCATTGATTTCTGGAGCAGCTGTTTATGGGCTATCGCCGGTGCCATTATCGGCGATGGACTGAGTTACTGGCTGGGACATCACTTTGAGTACATCACCGACAAGTGGAAATGGGCGCGTGTGCACCCGGATGCCATGCAGAAAGGTTTCGATTTCTTTGAAAAATACGGCGACTTGAGTGTCGCCCTGGGACGTTTCTTCGGACCGATACGTGCAGTGGTGCCGCTGGTTGCCGGACTGATGAGAATGCCACCAAAACGGTTTTACATAGCCAATATTCTTTCTGCCCTGGTGTGGGCTCCTGCGTATCTGTTACCAGGCATGCTGGTTGGTGCTGCGATGGGCGACGCAACAGACTGGTCGAAAATGTTATTCCCGGCTGCTGGCGTATTACTGATAGTGATTGCCTGGTTGGTCATTCACAAGGTGATTGACAGCAAAAACAGGAGTTAATCAGATGGAAAAATCCTCATCAAGGCCATACTGGGTGGGACTGGCGACTGCCTGAATGGATTCAGACTTGTTTTTACTCAGGTCTATCTCATCATTAAGTAAACGACGGCTTTTCAGATCGAGCTTTATCTGTACCACAGGTCTTAACTTATCCTCATTCAGGGACAACACAAAACCGATCTTGCCGCTTTTCAGCATCACCCAGGTACCAACAGGGTAAACGCCAAGATAACTGATGAACTGCATCAGCAGAGGCTGGTTAAAGGCACCCTCACCCCATTCCAGCATGCTTTTGAGTGCATGTGATGGTTCCCAGGCTTCCTTGTAAACTCTCTTGGTTGAAAGCGCATCATATACATCAATAATTGCCGCCATGGCACCTATTTCTGAAATCTCATTGGCTTTTAAACCCAACGGGTAGCCCTTGCCATTGGGTTTTTCGTGATGCATCAGAGAAATATCCAGCTGCATCTGTGTAAAGCCGCCGTTTTCCTGAAGAATGTCGCGACTGTGTGTCACATGCTCACGCATGATGACGAACTCTTCATCAGTCAGTTTGTCGGGCTTGTTGAGAATATTATCAGGCGTATTAACCTTGCCAATATCGTGAATAATCCCGCCTACAGTAATTTCCTCAATCTGATCAGCCGAATAATCACCCATATGTCTGGCAAATCCAGCCAACAGTGTTGCCACACCGACACTATGTTGGAACGTGTATTCATCACGGTTTTTAATGCGGGTCACTGCTGTCAGTGTATGCGGTGAACTGTCAATTG
>JABDQZ010000048.1 GCA_013041975.1 Gammaproteobacteria bacterium | reverse complement strand
CACCACGCCTTCTATCGTCGCTTTTACCAAAGACGACGAAGTCATTACAGGCCAGCCGGCCAAGCGCCAGGCAGTTACCAACCCTGCAGATACCTTGTTTGCTGTGAAGCGCCTGATCGGCCGTCGTTACGACGAGGAAGTCGTACAGCGTGATATCAAGCTGGTCCCTTACAAGATTATCAAGGCCGATAATGGTGATGCCTGGGTTGAAGCTCACGGCAAGAAGATGGCGCCACCTGAAATTTCAGCTCGCGTGCTGCAGAAAATGAAACAGACTGCCGAAGACTACCTGGGCCATGAAGTAACAGAAGCCGTTATCACGGTTCCTGCCTACTTCAATGACTCACAGCGTCAGGCAACCAAGGATGCCGGTAAGATTGCCGGCCTCAATGTCAAACGTATCATCAACGAGCCGACGGCTGCTGCACTGGCTTACGGCATGGACAAGAAGCGCGGCGACGCAAAAATCGTCGTCTATGACCTCGGTGGCGGTACCTTTGACGTATCTGTTATCGAAATCGCAGAAATCGACGGTGAACACCAGTTCGAAGTACTGGCTACCAACGGTGACACCTTCCTCGGTGGTGAAGATTTCGACATGCGCATTATCGACCACCTGGTTGAAACATTCAAAAAAGATCAGGGTGTTGACCTGCGTAATGATCCACTGGCTTTGCAGCGCCTCAAAGAAGCGGCAGAAAAAGCCAAGATCGAGCTGTCTTCAAGCCAGCAGACTGACATCAATCTGCCTTACATCACTGCAGATGCTTCAGGTCCAAAGCATTTGAATCTTAAAATGACTCGTACAGATCTCGAGAAGCTTGTCGAAAACCTTGTCCAGCGTACCCTTGAGCCCTGCAAGGTTGCTCTTAATGATGCGGGTCTCTCAGCATCAGAAATTGATGATGTGATTCTGGTCGGTGGTCAGACGCGTATGCCTAAAGTGCAGGAAGTGGTTGAAAACTTCTTCGGCAAGGCGCCACGTAAAGACGTCAACCCTGATGAAGCAGTTGCCATGGGTGCTGCGGTGCAGGGTGGTGTACTCGGCGGTGATGTTACCGACGTACTGCTGCTGGACGTAACTCCATTGTCACTGGGTATTGAAACCATGGGTGGCGTAATGACCAAGCTGATCGATAAAAACACCACGATTCCTACCAAGGCCAATCAGGTGTTCTCGACTGCTGACGATAACCAGACCGCGGTTACCGTGCACGTACTGCAGGGTGAACGTGAGCAGGCAGGAGCCAATAAATCACTGGGACGTTTTGACCTGACTGATATTCCACCTGCACCACGCGGAGTACCTCAGGTTGAAGTTAACTTCGATATTGATGCCAATGGTATCCTCAATGTATCAGCCAAAGACAAGGCTACCGGTAAAGAGCAGTCTATCGTCATCAAGGCTTCTTCCGGCCTGAGTGATGATGAAGTCGATCGTATGATCAAGGATGCCGAGTCTCATGCGGCTGAAGATCAGAAATTCCAGGAACTGGTCACTGTGCGTAATACAGCAGACAGCCTGATCCATGCTACCAAGAAAAGTATGGAAGAAATGGGTGATCAACTGGAAGCGGATGAAAAGACTTCTATCGAAAAAGCGATTGCTGATCTTGAAGAAGCCATCAAGGGCGATGACAAGGACGATATCGAGGCGAAAACCAAGGCACTTACTGATGCTTCAGGTAAAATGGCAGAACGTATGTATGCCCAGCAGGGTGCTGAAGGCGCTGCTGACCCATCGGCCTCTGCAGATGACGTAACTGGCGGTGCTGACACTGGTGCACCCGGCGGTGGCGATGATGTGGTTGATGCCGAGTTTGAGGAAGTGAAGGAAGATAAATAAGCCTTCGATGTTCTGAATATTACAGACGTACTTTGAGCAGGTTTCAGCTGCCTTGACCGGAAGTCTGACTTCACATGGATGCGAAGTCGAAGCGTACATGGACGCCAAGTTTTAAATTGGCACAGCGTTTTCCGGGCAAGGCAGCTGGAACCTGCTTTGCTCGTTATACAATTAACAGGGTTTGAGATAACCAATGTCAAAACGTGATTATTACGAGGTACTCGGCGTAAATAAAAATGCCAGTGCTGCCGAACTCAAAAAAGCCTATCGCCGCCTGGCGATGAAATATCACCCGGATAGAAATACTGGCGACTCGGGTACCGAGGCAGAGGATAAATTCAAGGAAGCCAAAGAGGCTTTTGAAGTTCTTAACGATGAACAAAAACGTGCTGCCTATGACCAGTTTGGTCATGCCGGTGTCGACCCATCCATGGGTGGAGGTCCCGGTGGTTTCCATGGTGGTTCAGGCAATTTCAGCGATATTTTTGGTGATGTATTCAGTGATATCTTCGGTGGTGGTGGCCGGGGACCTGGAGGCGGTTCACGTGCCAACCGCGGCTCTGATTTGCGTTACAACCTTGAAATGTCACTGGAAGATGCCGTTAATGGCAAGGATGTCAAAATCCGTGTTCCAACCTTCGTCATTTGTGAAACCTGTAATGGTAGCGGTGCGAAAAAAGGCAGTTCCCCACAAACCTGTGGCACCTGCCACGGTCAGGGCCAGGTCAGAATGCAGCAGGGCTTTTTCTCTGTCCAGCAAACCTGTCCAACCTGTCATGGCAAAGGCACGGTCATTAAAGACCCCTGCGGATCATGCCATGGCCAGGGACGTGTTCAGGAGCACAAGACACTCTCTGTAAAAATACCAGCAGGTGTCGATACCGGTGATCGTATCCGTCTTGCTGGCGAGGGTGAGGCCGGAGAAAATGGCGGGCCTCCTGGCGACCTTTATGTTCAGGTCAATGTCAAACAACATGAGATTTTTTCACGTGAAGGTGAGCACCTGTTCTGCGAAGTTCCGATTCCGTTTACCGTGGCGGCACTGGGCGGTGAAATGGAAGTGCCGACACTCGGTGGCAAGGTTAAGCTGAAAATACCTGAAGGTACCCAGACCGGCAAAATGTTTCGTATGCGTGGTAAAGGCGTTAAGCCAATCCGTGGAACAACGGCTGGTGACCTGCTATGCCGAGTAATTGTCGAAACACCGGTGAAACTGTCTGAATCCCAGAAAGATATTCTCCGAAAGTTTGAAGAATCTGTTGGTGGACAGGGTAGTAAACATAGTCCCAATTCCACCGGCTGGGTTGATGGGGTAAAGAAATTTTTTGACGGAATGGGGTTTTAAATGACGCGTATAGCGATCGTCGGTGCAGCCGGCAGAATGGGGCGAACCCTGATTCAGGCGGTTGATGCAGCAGACGGTGCACAATTGACAGTAGCTACTGAACGTCCTGAGTCCAGTCTGCTTGGAGCGGATGCCGGCGAACTTGCCGGTGTTGGCAAAAATGGTGTGGCGATCACCGACTCATTGGCTGATGCTACAGACAAATTTGACGTGGTTGTCGATTTTACCGCCCCAATAGCCACTATGGCGCATCTGGATATTTGCCTTGATGCAGGCAAGAAAATGGTGATTGGTACTACCGGTCTGGATGATCAGCAGAAGCACAAACTTTCTGATGCCAGTGACAGCATTGCTATCGTTTTTGCTCCCAATATGAGTGTGGGCGTTAATCTCTGCCTGAAACTGTTGCAGACTGCTGCACGTGTTATGGGCGAAGAATCCGATATCGAAATTGTTGAAGCGCATCATCGCCATAAAGTTGATGCGCCTTCCGGCACAGCGTTGAGAATGGGAGAAGTAGTTGCTGACACTCTGGGTCGAGACCTGAAAGAAGTCGCCGTATATGGCAGGGAAGGTCAAACCGGGGCCAGAGATTCAAAAACCATCGGTTTTGAAACTATCCGCGCAGGTGATGTCGTAGGAGAACACACGGTCTGGTTTGCGATGGATGGCGAACGCGTAGAAATTACCCACAAGGCTTCCAGCCGCCTGACGTTTGCCAACGGTGCAGTCAGGGCTGCCGTTTGGTTGTCTGATAAATCCAGTGGTCTTTTTGATATGCAGGATGTTCTGAATCTGTCAGACTAATTGTCAATTCTTAAGTATTCAGGAATAAAGATGACTGAAGACCACAATCGCGAAAAAGATTTATTAATCGTCATGCGCAAGGTGCTGGCCAATATCATCAAGGATACAACGCCAGCACATCGTGACTTGAAGCATCCACTTTCGGATAACACCATACAGGATGTCCGTACCTGTCTGGGGCTGATTTCCAACCGTGAGAGGGAGTTGGCTGATATTGCCGGCATTCAACCGGAAAAGCCCTATTACACCGACGAAAAACCTTCTGCTGAAGTGGTTTCAATCAATAAAATCAGCAAGCTAAAAAAGGAAGATTAAGCGATCCGGTAATTAATCCTAAACCTTGAACTTGGTGGTCAAATCCCTGAGTTCACTGGAAAGTTCAGCCAGGTCCGTCGTAGATGTGTCAGTTTGTTGCACAATACCATAAACTTCATTGGCTAAATTTCTAATCGATGCAACATTCTCGTTGATTTCGGTTGAAACTGAGCCTTGTTCTTCAGCTGCACTGGCGATTTGCATATTGGCCAGGCTGATTGAGCTGACAGATTCAGTAATCTTCGACAGTGCGGTATCGGCTTTTGCAGCCAGGTCTTCTGTTTCAGCCACTTTTTCCTCTCCCAGTGACATGGCGTGAGCAGCGCTTTTAGTGCCTTTTTGCAGTTTTTCTATCATGGCACGGATTTCTTCGGTGGACTCCTGGGTACGAGCCGCCAGCGTCCGCACCTCATCAGCCACGACTGCGAAACCACGGCCCTGTTCGCCGGCGCGCGCCGCTTCGATGGCGGCATTTAATGCCAGCAGATTGGTCTGTTCTGCAATGCCATTAATCACATCAATAACACTGCCTATTTCGGTCGCACCCTGTTCAACAGAGTTTACCGCAGTAGCCGTATTACCAACTTCCTGTGCCAGGTTGTTGATGGAGGTCAGAACCTGGTTAACCAGGGAATTACCATCACGAGCCTGGCTATCGGCATCAGTGGCCTGGGCAGCGGCCTCAGTGGCATGACGGGCGACATCCTGAATGGTCGTGGTCATTTCATTCATGGAAACCGAGACCCTCTCCGATTGTTGATTCTGATTATCAATAACCTGCATATTCTGATGGCTAAACTCTGCAAGTTGAGAAGAGTCAGAATCAAGCTTTTCTGCCATACGAGAAATGGTTTGAATCAGATTTCCGAGCTCAGTCTGAACCATTTGAGCACTCACTGCAATCGAACCAAATTCATCTTTGCTGGTACATTCCAGGTGCTGGGTAAAATCACCAGCGGCCAGACCTTCAAGGTACACTTTTACTTTAGAGGCAGGACGACCTACAGCTATATTCATGAATACAACAAAGGCTGCGGCGATAACGACAAATATAGGTAATAGGATGTAGAGAGTGTTAAAAATACCACCTTGACCTTCAGTGACGCTTGAATGGAAGTTTTCTGTTGATCGTTTCTTGATAAAGGCAGCGGCCTCCTCAAGCATTTTGGTGGGAGCACGATCAATGCCCTTGACGGCCTTGTCACCGGCATTGGGATCAAAATTGGCTGCCTTAAAAGCTTCGAAGCCCTCGCGGTAGGCAACGCCCATTTTTTTGTGTTCTTCGATGAATTGACTCACCAGGGTCTTGGCTTCCTGGTTTTCAAGCTGTGTGACGAAAATTTCACCGGATTCCTGGATTTTAGCTTCAGTCTTCTGGAATTTGTTCCAGTATTTTTCAAGTTGCTTAGGGTCTTTTCCTCGAATCAGGACATTTTTCCATTCCTGTACCTGTTTTTTGAAATTCAATGCCATACCAATGGCCAGGCGTTCCTGTGAAATTTCCTGTTCAAAAACACTATCGACTTTTGTTAGGCTGTTGTAAGCAGACAAGAAGCCGAAAAAAATTGGGATAATAACCACGATCATGCTTATCGTAACTATAGCCAGCAATTTATTTCGCAGTTTAGTCAATAAAAAGTTCATGCTTTATCCTTGGATTTGTACTGAAACGAGATTTAACAGTTCAAGCTTATTTGGCCTTATCGGCGGCTTTTACTGTTACTTTAGCTCTTAAGTTACCTACTTTTTCAGACAGTTTTTTCTTTTTAATCAGTCCAGCTAAATCATCTCTAATGGTATCTAATGCTGGAACAGGAATCGTTTTTTTGTCTGCCAGGAAAATGACATGCCAGCCAAATCGGGTTTTGACTGGTTCGTGGGTAAATTCGGATATTTTCAAGCTTTTCAGTGCAGCAGCAATCTCTGGTTGAACCAGAGAACTGTTCATCCACTCTAGCGTTTTGGGTTCCTTAAAACCTTCAGGTGAATATTCCTTTTCAAGCTGTTCGAAAGAATCTCCAGATTTGAGTTTACTAATGATTTCTTCGGCAGTTTTCTGTTGTTCTACAATAATATTGCGGATTTTAAAGTCAGCCTTTAGCACTGCGTTTTTATTGATTGTGGCATAGGCTTCTTCGAGTTCGTTTTCGGAAACCTCTATCTCGGCTGCATATTTTTCGGCCATGGCTTTCATCAGGATGTTGCGTCGTGAAAGTTCAAGCGACTGTTTCACATCGTAATTGTTGTGAAGACCATTTTTTTCAGCTTCTGCACTTAACAGGTAAATATTGATCAGTTCCTGTGCCGATTGCATTTGCTGGGCCCTTTCTTGCTCGGCATCCGCAGGCCTCTTGTAGCCTTTCAGGTTATGATACTGCGCTAACGTGCTTTGTTTGATCGGTATGTCATCAATAAAAAACGCGGTTTTATCTTCAACTTCACTGCTTTGAGCGATGACATTCATGCCAAGCAGTAATGTAGTGATTAGCAAAAGATTTTTCATTACAGCCTGCCTCTTGGTTTTCAGGGGAATACTTTCTTATAGGGTTTTACTATGACACCAGCATACACGCCGGTTTCTAGATAAGGGTCTGCATCAGCCCAGTTTTGAGCAGCATCGAGTGAATCGAACTCAGCGATAATAATGCTGCCGGTAAATCCGTTGGGTCCCGGGTCTTCGTTATCAATGGCAGGGTTGGGCCCAGCTGTCAGTAAACGGCCCTGGTTTTGAAGTTGCTGTAAGCGCTCCAGATGTGTAGGGCGTGCAGCGAGTCTTTTTTCAAGGCTGTTATCATTATCGATAGCCACGATGGAATAATACATGTCATTGTTCCTCAGGAGTTGTCACTTGAATCAGCTGTTTGCACATCTTCATCCTTGACATGTCGGGCAATATAAAAGCCCTGGGCAATGATGAACACAAAGGTCACACCAAGCATGCCGAAAAGTTTGAAGTTAACCCAGGCTTCTTCACTGAAATTAAAGGCTACATAAAGGTTCAGCAAGCCTATACCAATGAAAAAGCTAACCCATATATAGTTTAATCGCATCCATATTTCTTCGGGCAGGGTAACGGCCTGATCCATCATGCGTTGTAACAGCGACTTTTTACCGATGAACTGGCTGCCCAAAAAAGCAATGGCGAACAGCCAGTTAACCACGGTGGGTTTCCATTTAATGAAGTCAGGGTCTCGCAGCAGCAGCGTCAGTCCACCAAAAAAGACCAACAAACCCAGTGTGATCCACTGCATCTTTTCCACTTTTTTATGACGTATCTGAAAGTAAGCCACCTGGGTGGCCGATGCACCTATGGCAACAGCGGTTGCCACGTAAATATCGTAGGCCTGGTAGGCAATAAAAAACAACAGGATAGGGAAAAAGTCAGTGAGAAATTTCATGGTACGGATTTGATTAATGAAGGGTGTGGGAAGTGCCATGCATGAGGAAATAATGCTGCAAAACTTCCCGGACATGATCGGGGTAGTTAACAATATGCATTTGTTCGACTATTTCCTCGAAAAAACGTGAAGCTTCTTCCGGCAGGCTTTCGGCCAGCATATCAAAGGCAATTTTCATCAGCTCAGTATCATGAGTGCGTGCAGCGATGAGAGCGCGATTAATCAGCAGAATTCGCCATGGGCGATCCTGGTCGGTTTTTTCCAGGTCCTGTGAAATCGACGGACTCAGGCTATCTATGATTTCATTGACATAGCTGAAGAGTTGTTTCAGTAAATGGGGCTCGGAAATCATACTGGCTTTGCGTGTTAATGAGTTAACCAGTGGATCGATTTTTCTTAATTCGACATTATGCCGGGATAACCAGACGGCAAAAGGGAATGTCAGGTCTTCGATCTGTTCAGCCGAATCATTCAGGCCAAGATCGTAGGCAATGGCAGACATTTCCTGTAACAGGGTCAGGCCATATTCTCCAAGCTCGTCGATCTCTTCAGAATTCAGACGGTTTTGAGGGGAGGATTCTGCCTCATTCTGTTCCAGTACTTCCAGTAATTGCAGCATGGCCTTACTAATCAGAACCGGGGAGGGTTCATCATTACCTTCCCAGTTTTCACAAACCGCTTCAGACAGTTCTTCAAAAGCGTCACCAAGCAGGGACAGACTAATCGCTTCAATATTCATAGGCTGATTGTAACAGGCAATTTCGATTACGCCAGACAGGATGATACAATGCTTTATGACTTCTTATGACCTGCATTCACATACAACAGCCTCGGATGGCACACTGACTCCAGCCAAGCTGGTTGAACGCGCCAAAGCAGCCGGTGTGGATGTGCTGGCCATTACCGACCATGATACGACGGAGGGACTGCTTCAGGCAGACCAGGCTGGTAAGACACATGGGGTTTCAGTGGTCAATGGCTGTGAAGTTTCGGTTACCTGGGCAGGGATAACTGTCCATATTCTGGGGCTTAATGTTGACCCGAAGAATGAGCCACTCCAGGCGGGATTATCTCGGTTGCGGGAATATCGTGATACCCGGGCTCGTGAAATTGCATCAAAGCTGGAAAAGGCTGGAGTTCAGGGAGCCTTTGCCGGTGCTAAAAAGCATGCAAAAGGTTCGCTCATCAGTCGCACGCACTTTGCTCATTTTCTGGTTGAATCGGGCTACGCAAAAGATGTGCGGAGTGTATTCAAGCATTTTCTTGTTAAAGGCAAGCCGGGATTTGTTGCAGGCAAGTGGGCCGAACTTGGAGAAGTGGTTGACTGGATAACCACGGCAGGAGGGCAGGCGGCAATCGCTCATCCTGCACGATACCGGTTGACAAGAACAAAGTTGATCCGTCTGATTGAAGCATTCAAACAGGCAGGAGGAGAAGGCTTCGAGGTGGTTTCCGGTAGCCATAGCAGGGACGAGTGTTTTACCATGGCAAAACATGCCTGCGATTTCGAATTGCTGGCTACAGCTGGTTCCGATTTTCATGGCCCGGAAAATCCCTGGATCGAGTTAGGGCGTTTGCCTCAACTTCCGCCGGGCTGTGAGCCAATCTGGAACAGCTGGCACTGAATTGTCCGCTTAGTAAACACAGATATATTGTCATTTCGAGCTAGTCGGTAAATCTTGGTATATCATAGGCGATTGTTTTATTAAAATTGCATAGATCTCTACATAAAGTCGAGATGACAGTATCGCAATTAATCAGAGTTTTTCTAAAGTAACATGGCGCAGTTTTTTACCATTCATCCCGAAAACCCGCAGACCCGACTGATTCGGCAGGCGGTTGATATCATTCACCAGGGGGGCATCATCGTATACCCGACTGACACCAGTTATGCGCTGGGCTGTCATATCGGCGACAAGGGTGCACTGGAGCGTATGCGACGTATTCGTCAGGTTGATGACAAGCACGATTTTACCTTGGCCTGTCGAGATCTGTCAGAAATTTCAGTTTACGCCAAGGTGGATAACAATCAGTATCGTATTCTGAAAAACTCAACACCAGGTGCCTATACCTTTATCAATCGGGCAACCAAACAGGTACCCAAACGTCTGCTTCATGACAAGAAAAAAACCATTGGTATTCGTATTCCTGATAATCGCATTGCACTGGCTTTGCTGGAAACCCTGGGTGAACCGATGTTGACCTCTACATTGTTACTACCCGGCGATGAGTATCCTTTAACCGATCCCTACGATATGAAAGATGTTGTCGGAAACCAGGTTGATCTGATTATTGATGGAGGCTATTGCGGTATGGATGAAACTACCATGATTGACCTGGGAGATGATTTTCCGGTGGTATTGCGCCAGGGCAAGGGCGACATTTCAGTCTTTGAGTAACCCTAAGAATATATAATGCAATCGCTGACAACAATACAGACAATCGCAGTAGCTATTGTGCCGGTCATGCTGGCTATTACTGTCCATGAAGCTGCGCATGGTTTTGTTGCTGACAAGCTGGGTGATCGCACGGCGCGTCTGGCTGGCAGGGTGACTTTGAACCCTTTAAAACATATCGACTGGCTGGGCACAGTGATTTTACCTATGGCTATGTTTATTCTTTCGGGTTTCATGTTTGGCTGGGCCAAACCCGTTCCGGTGAACTGGAGAAACCTGCATAACCCGCGTCGTGATACTGCACTGGTTGCTTTGGCAGGACCCGGTGCCAATCTGGTTATGCTGATATTCTGGTCGATGATGATGGCTATACCATCGCTGCTGGAGTTGGGTCAGTGGTCAGCTATTCCTCTCTATTATATGGCCAGTTACGGCATTCTGATCAATGCTGTACTCATGGCATTGAACCTGTTGCCCATCTTGCCGCTGGATGGTGGCAGGGTACTGAATTCCCTGTTGCCAGCGAGCCTGTCCCAGGTTTACCAGAAAAGTGAACCCTGGGGTTTGTTGATTCTGATTGGACTACTGGTGACAGGTCTGTTGCAGGCGATACTCTGGCCTTTAGTTGAAGGACTCAGGGTGTTTTCTGCACTGATCGCAGGCATTTTTCTGTAAAACTCCGTACAATTACGTATTTTAAAAAGAGGAAACTGGTTTTGAATTCTGTGGCAGGTCAATACACTCGCGTATTATCCGGAATGCGTCCTACCGGGCGTCTGCATCTTGGGCATTATCATGGTGTCCTGAAAAACTGGCTGGATTTACAGCATGAATATGAATGCTTTTTCTTTGTTGCAGACTGGCATGCATTGACCACTCACTATGACGATCCAACGATTATTCCCAACAGTGTGTGGGACATGGTGATCGACTGGCTGGCTGCCGGCATCAACCCTTCCGAAGCCACCATGTTTATACAGTCCCGTGTACCAGAACATGCCGAGTTGCATCTGTTGTTATCAATGATGACACCGCTGGGCTGGCTCGAAAGGGTGCCGAGCTATAAGGATCAGCAGGAAAAACTCAAGGAACGCGATCTGGCGACTTACGGTTTCCTTGGTTACCCATTACTTCAATCGGCAGATATTCTGATTTACAAGGCAGGCCAGGTTCCCGTGGGTGAAGATCAGGTTGCCCATGTCGAACTGACTCGGGAAGTGGCGCGTCGCTTTAACCATATGTACGGCCGAGAGCCGGACTTTGAGGAAAAAGCCCAGCAGGCCATGAAAAAAATGGGCAAGAAAACATCCAAGCTCTATAAGCAATATCGCAAGACTTATCAGGAGCAGGGTGATACTGAAGCACTGGACGCTGCGCGTGCCTTGCTGGAAAGCCAGCAGAATATCACGGTGAATGATCGCGAACGTTTATTTGGTTATATCGAAGGCGGCGGCAAGGTGATTCTCCCTGAACCTCAATCCTTACTGACCAAGGCGTCCAAAATGCCGGGGCTTGATGGCCAGAAAATGTCCAAGTCTTACGAAAATACCATTTCGTTGCGCGATGACCCGGCTAAGGTGGAAAAAGCGCTCAAGACCATGCCGACAGACCCTGCCCGTGTTCGACGTACTGACCCGGGAGACCCCGCGAAATGCCCTGTGTGGCAATTCCACCAGGTCTATTCTGATCAGTCCACCATGGACTGGGTTACAGAAGGTTGTAAATCTGCTGGAATCGGCTGTATTGAATGTAAGCAACCTATTATTGACAAGGTGTTGGCAGAATTAAAACCGATACAGGACAGGGCCCGTGAATATGAAGAGCAGCCCGATCTCGTCAGAAGTGTTATCAACGAAGGTTGCGAAAAAGCCCGTGAGATAGCACGTGAAACCATGAGCGATGTACGCCACGCCATGTCACTGGATTACTGATGAACGAAGTGCCCACTGAACAACAGCAAAATGCCGCTGAACTGGAAGAGCAGCCAGTTGGTATTCCTACCCAGGAGGAAATGCCTTTTGCAGTAGTTCAGGGTGAGCCGCAGTTTACCATCCCCAAAGACCTGTATATTCCACCGGAAGCACTTGAGGTATTTCTGGATGCCTTCGAAGGGCCGCTCGATCTATTGCTTTACCTGATCAAGCGCCAGAACCTGGATATCCTCGATATACCCATTGCCGATATTACAGCTCAGTACGTTGAATATGTTGAGCTGATGCGCGAGATCAATCTGGAACTGGCGGCTGATTATCTCGTCATGGCTGCCATGCTGGCAGAAATCAAGTCGAGAATGCTATTGCCGCGTTCTTCTGAAGATGAGGAAAATGAAGAAGATCCAAGGGCTGAACTGATCCGCAGGTTGCAGGAATACGAAAGATACAAACAGGCGGCAGAAGATATTGATGCTTTACCCAGGCTGGAACGTGATGTTTTCCAGGCAAATGCAGACTTTCCTGATCGTAAATTTGATCGCAAAGATCCTGATGTGGACTTAAAGGAACTGTTATTTGCCCTGAAGGAAGTGATGCACCGTGCGGATATGTTTTCCAGTCATCATGTAGAGCGTGAAGCGCTATCATTGCGCGAACGCATGTCTATCGTGCTGGACAAGATAGATTCTGAAAATTTTACGCCTTTTACTGAACTGTTTGATTTTGAAGAAGGGCGTGATGGCGTTGTGGTCACCTTTATGGCCGTTCTTGAACTGTTGAAACAGTCATTACTGGAAATTGTACAGGCAGAGGCGTTTGCTCCCATCCACGTCAAGTCAAAGACCTCGTCGGTAGAATAAGATGGATAACCAGAAACTGAAATCAATTATCGAGGCTGCTTTGCTGGCATCAGGCGGATCCCTGTCGCTTGACCAGATGCTGCAACTGTTTGAACAAGATTCCATGCCGGAAAAGAAAGCACTTCGTGAAGTCCTGGCAGAACTTGCTGATGACTACGAAGGCCGCGGTATGCAGATCACCGAAACCGGCAGTGGCTGGCGTATTCAGATAAGAGCCGAATACGCTGACTGGGTTTCACGCCTCTGGGAAGAAAAGCCCGCCCGTTATTCTCGCGCCCTGATGGAAACGCTTGCGCTGATTGCCTATCGTCAACCGATAACCCGCGGTGAGATTGAAGACGTACGCGGAGTCAGTGTCAGTACCAATATCATCAAGACATTGCAGGAACGTGAATGGATCAGGGTCGTTGGTCATCGCGATGTGCCCGGTAAGCCGGCATTGTATGCAACCAGCAGGATATTTCTTGATTACTTTAATCTTAAGAGCCTGAATGATCTGCCGAGCCTGGCAGAGATTCGTGATCTTGATTCCATTAACAAGGAGTTGGAACTCAATGATCCTGACAAACTGGAAGAAAAAGATGAACAGGCCGAAAATGGAGCACAGGATATCGAACCACTGGAAGTTGCTTCAACTGATGACCAGGAAACAACCGCAGAGGTTATTGCAGCTCAGCCTGCAGCTGATCAGCCTCCCATAGCGTCTTTAGATCAGTCACCTGAGCAACCCGAATCAGACGACAGCGAAACTGATTCATCTCAATCACAGATTGAACATTAAAGACTGGGTGATTAAATGAGTGATTCAAAAAAGGCCCAGCCTCAGGGTGAGCGCCTGCAAAAAAAACTGGCAGCCTCCGGCTTTGGTTCCCGTCGTGAGATCGAACGCTGGATTACTGAAGGCCGTCTCAAAATCAATGGGCAGTTGGCAAAACTCGGTGACCGTGTCACTGGGAATGATACCATTAGCCTGGATAACAAGCCGCTGTCCAATAAACGCCTTTCAAACATCCAAAGGCGTGTCATTATCTATAACAAGCCCGAAGGCGAACTGGTCACCCGTTCAGACCCGGAAGGAAGAAAAACTGTTTTCTCACGTCTACCAAAACTTGATAAAGGTCGTTGGGTCGCCACCGGCAGGCTGGATATCAATAGTGCGGGACTACTGATTTTTACTACCGATGGAGAACTGGCTAATCGCCTGATGCATCCATCACAACAAATTGAACGAGAATATGCTGTCAGGGTTATGGGCACAGTCACCGACGAAATGCTTAACGAACTCGTCAGTGGCAAACAACTGGAAGACGGCTTTGCGCGTTTTGAGGATATCGTTGAATCTGGCGGAGAAGGTATCAACCGCTGGTTTCATGTGGTTATCATGGAAGGTCGTAAACGTGAAGTCAGAAGGCTGTGGGAATCAGTTGGACTGAAAGTGAACCGCCTCAAGCGGGTTCGCTTTGGTAACGTCAT
>JABDQZ010000046.1 GCA_013041975.1 Gammaproteobacteria bacterium | reverse complement strand
CTGCTGATCTATATTGTAATTATCAGCTTTTCCCCATCACAAGCCTGTTAGAACACGGGAGTTTCATGACGATCATCGCATCTGATTTGGTTAAAAAATCTTCCGGCATTTACGCTTTACCGGAAATTCATAACCGATTAACCAGAAAACTGGAAGATCCTTCGGCCTCAAATGCCCAGATTGCCGATATTGTTCAACTCGATGCCGGTCTGTCTGCCAGCCTGTTGAAAATTGTAAACAGTGCTTTTTACGGTTTCCCCTCCAGCATCAGCACCATCAGCCAGGCTATTTCCATTATCGGACGAACTGAACTTGCCGATCTTGTGCTGGGTCAGTCTGCCATGAATGTTTTCAGCCATCTGAAAATCAGTAAAAAAGCCCTCAATGACCACTGGCATCACAGCCTGCTGTGCGGGCTGGTGGCTCGCCAGATGGCTGGCACTGTCGAAAACTGCGAACAGTCACCCGAGAGTCTGTTTGTCGCGGGATTGCTGCATGATATTGGTAAACTGGTCATCTGGAATGAATTGCCCGATCAATCCAGCCAGCTTATTAAAAATACAGGTGGTGCATCTACTGATTACCTGGAAGCTGAGCAGTCAGAATTTGGGTTCGGGCACACCGAGGTTGGTGCGCAATTACTGAACAACTGGAAGCTGCCGGAAATGTTGATTGCAGCGGCACGCCACCACCACAGCCCTCATTCCGCTGAAAATTTTAAACAGGCCTGCCAGATCGTCTTTATCGCCAATGAAATTGCACAGACAGACAAGCTGGACGAGGCCTTTTTTGACTGGATCAATTCAGGAAAGGCTGCAGAGCAACTGGGCTATGATTTGCAAAAAATGTCAGACAACCTGGAAATTGCCAACAGTCAGTTTTCTGAAATGAGTGCCATGTTTTCACCCTAGCCAGGGCTTGATTGCATTTAACCAGAACCATAGCTTCCAAGAAAAGCTGTAAATTCCGCTTCCGGCATTGGTTTGGAGAAATAAAACCCCTGTCCAAAATCGGCTGAAAAATCCCGCAGAATTTTCACATCTGCCGGATCTTCAATACCTTCGGCAATCACTGACATGCCCAGTGCTTTAGCCAATGTGCACAGAGTGCGGACAATTTCCAGGCTCTTGGGATTATCACGCATGGTAAACACAAAGGACTGGTCAATTTTCAGCACGTCAATTGGAAAACGGTGCAGATAGCTGAAACTCGAATAACCTGTGCCAAAATCATCAATGGCGATATCTACCCCAAAGCCCTTGAAAGTATATAAGATCTCGGCAACCTGCAACGGATTGGCCATTAACAGACTTTCCGTAATCTCCAGCTTGATGCGTTTGCGGTCGACATCGGTTTCGTTAAGTATTTTTTCCAGTTCATCGGTAATATCAGCTTCAAACTGGCGCCCGGACAGGTTGATACTTACATAGAGATCGCTATCAATAGTGGCAAATCGTTTTTGCGCCCGGCAGGCTTCTTCCAGAATCCACAGACCGATGGGCACAATCAGTCCTGTTTCCTCTGCCAGCCCGATGAATTCTCCGGGCGAAACCAGCCCACGTTTTGGATGTCGCCAGCGAATAAGAGATTCACATCCTGCAACACGGTTTTCTGACAAATTAATGATGGGTTGATAAAACAGCTCCAGCTGATTTTCTTCAAGAGCCTCTCGAAGATTATTTTCTGCCTGCAGACGCTCTGCCGCCAGACGCGCCTCCTCGGCATGTACCCCGGCACTGGTTTCCTGCTGATAATATCTTCTGGCATGATCCAGTTCTTTTCCCGCCAGCACATGCTCAAGCCTGATACGCATTTCACGGTAACGCTCGAGAACAACCCTTAATGACATGGAGACCAGATTGTCTGAAAGATCGATTTTTTCGCGGATATATTTGCGTGGGACAACAATCAGCCTTGCAGGTGTTTTGGCAATAGCGGTCGCAGAACGCAGCTGATCATCAATCAGCGACATCTCGCCAAACATCTCACCCTTTTTCAAATGTGCAATAACAACCTGTTCGCCGTTAATCAGCGCAGAAAGTTCGACCTTGCCCTGATCGATAATATAGGCTGCCTCACCCGGCTCTCCTTCGGAAAAGATAACCCTGCCTGCTTCATAACTCCTGATATGACTGTCAAAAGCCATTAAAATGCCCTGAAATTATTATTAATGTTAAACTCTTTTAGATTTAGCATAAAATCCCGACTTCATCAGCGCTTTTCTATCCTATGGTTAAAATCGTTATTGATCCTGAATCACTGTCGCTGGCAAACCATTTTGCCCTGGTTCGCTCGCCCAGACGCAATCGCAAGCGTTTCGCTGAATCCTGCGTTATGGTAACAGCCGACGAAGATACCGCACGCGAACAAGCCAACGCGGATAAAAACCTTCACCCAGCTGTCGTATACGGACCTTCAGTTTCTTCTGAAAGCCAGCGTATCTACTATCTTGTCAAATGGCTATAAATAAAATACTTGAAAACTGAAAAGCTATCTCCATCTATGAGCTTGCAGTGACTGATGG
>JABDQZ010000032.1 GCA_013041975.1 Gammaproteobacteria bacterium | reverse complement strand
GTGCGGAGAATGAGCCTGATAAGACGATTCTTTAGTGTTTGACGGATGAAATAGACAAGTTCAAGGCCAGAAGTTTCAGTTTCCATGACAACATCAACGATAGCCAGGGCAATATCTGAATGATTACGAACAAGCGCTTTGCCTTCTTGCGCGGAATAGGCATGCAGATAGGTTAATTCCCGGTTCTTGAAAACAAAACCTGATAAAGCCATCTTGGTAACTTCATGCACGTCTTTTTCGTCATCAACAATCAGGATTTTCCAGGGGGTTTCACTGCTTGAAGTTGCTGTTTCTTCAGACTCCTCGTGTTCATCCTGAAAAAGGAAGTCGTTATCAATAGATGCCATCGATAAGCCTGTTCCTGTTGTTATTATTTTATATATCTTACAAACATAGCTTAAAAAAGGAACAACAGGAACTTTTTATGGCAGATGGCTGAATATCCCGCGTTACTTTACATGACCCCGATTGAGTGCTATTTCAATTGCGCGTTACCCTGACATAAATCTGCTGGTCATCGTTGCTATTTCGGGTACTGCGATGGACTATACCTTGCCTGTGCCTGTGGGTTGTCTGCCCGACACCACCGAGCCTGATCCATTCACCAAGCTGACCTCTGACGAAAGTACTGGCATCCTGAACCGCCATACTGCCATCAGGCCGATAACGGTTACGGTGTTGCTGAATTTCCAGTGAAACCTGGTTGCCGTTCAGCCTGGGGATGACATAAAAACCACTGGTCGCATCCCTGAAACTTGTGTACTGACGCTGGCTTAACCGGTTACCGCGAACTTCAATATCATATTCTTGGTAGGGAATAATCCGCCCATAATTGATCCGCGCGGGATAACCTTCTGTAGCCTGTATCGTTTGACTCGAGTCATATCGGTCACGAGTCCGGTATTCCTTGATCCTGACATTTGCCCGGCTGTTTCCTTCCGTGTTAATCCTGCCTTTGACACCATAACCCGACTGCCGCCCCTGGCCGCTCCCTTCCAGGCTGACTTCAATCAGCAAACGCTGCGGCGGCCTGTCAAGCTGACGGATCAGTTGTCTGATTTCTTCCAGCTGGCTTTCCTCAACTTTCAGTATCAACTGATTATGCATGCTGTTGATCGCGCTATCGGCACCCAGCAGGGGCCTGATGACCGGTATGATGTCTTGAGGCAACTGCGATTGCAGTGGAATAAGTTCAATCACCTGCCTGGCTGATGCAACCGTCGATAAAACCAGCAGCACGAGAAATAACCCATATTTTTTCACGGTTCAAAACCTTTCTTTTTTCAAGACGGTGTACTCATCACGATCAGGCACCCAGCTCCAGTCATGTGCCTGCAGATCATGAATGGCATCCCACAGGGCATCATTCAACGATTTGGCACTGAAACCGCAACCGATACTGCGTCGTTCTTTCTGCACCTTGCGGTAAGGAGGGATGTATTTTGATTCGATAATCACGGCGTAACCGTGCTTCAGGTAAGATTGCCCACGTGCATGACGAATATCCAGCCCGCGGTCATAATCATCGTAGCCGCGTTTTGCCAGCTCTGCCTCTGCTTCTGCCTGAAGTTCATGTGGATGTTGATCCCCGGTCAGATAGACATAGTCAAGCACCGAACCTTTCCACAGCGCAACCACGCAGATTGCACCTGACCAGGCCTGACCACTGGCCAGCATCAGCAAGAATACAACAAGGGTTGTGACTTTGGTCATAACAAGGCTTCCAGTTCTTCCCAGCGTTGAAACTTTTCTTCGAGCTCTGTTTCAGTATCGGCTAACTGCTGTTGCAATGCCGATACCCTGTCAGGGCTTTCCTTGTAGATCTCCGGGCTCGATAACTGACTTTGCACCTCATCCAGCTGCTTTTCAAGTGCTTCTATCTGTTTTGGCAGCTCGTCAAGTTCGCGCTGATTCTTGTAACTGAGCTTTTTGTGCTTTGACTTGAGGTTTGCCTTTTGGCTGTTTTCATATTTTGGAGCAGGCTTTTTTTCAGCGGCTTTGACAGCCTGCTGTTTTTGGCGGTGTTTTTCTTCCCAGTCGGTGAAGCCTCCAATACTGTGTTCAACATGGCCGTTACCTTCCAGCACCAATGTTGAAGTCACGACGTTATCAAGAAACTGCCGGTCATGACTGACCAGCAACAAAGTTCCCTGATATTCAGTTAACAGCTCTTCCAGTAATTCCAGTGTTTCCACATCAAGGTCGTTGGTTGGCTCATCAAGCACCAGCAGGTTAGCAGGCTTTAAAAACAGTTTGGCCAGTAACAGACGATTGCGTTCTCCTCCGGATAACGCACCGGCATTCTGTCTGACTCTTTGCGGGGCAAAAAGAAAGTCCTGCAGATAGGACATGATGTGCTTGGTTTTGCCATTGACCTCGACCTTGTCCGAGCCTTCGGCCACATTGTCCATCACGGTCTTTTCATCATCAATCACATCACGCAACTGATCAAAAAAAACCATGTCCAGTTTTGTCCCCAGCTTTACTTTGCCCTGTTGTGGTTGCAGCTTGCCAAGCAGCAGGTTGAGCAAGGTAGACTTGCCGGCACCATTGGGCCCGATAACACCAATACGGTCTCCCCGCAGAATGGTCATCGAAAAATCCTTAACTACCGGAAAACCATCCCAACTGTAGGTAATGTTTTCAGCCTCACAAACCAGCTTGCCGGAATTTTCAGCCTGCTGCATCTGCAGGTTGGCTGTACCCTGTTGCGTGCGACGCTCACGATAGACTTCGCGCATGGCCTTTAAAGCACGTACCCGGCCTTCGTTGCGGGTGCGTCGCGCCTTGATACCCTGCCTGATCCAGACTTCTTCCTGGGCCAGTTTTTTGTC
>JABDQZ010000028.1 GCA_013041975.1 Gammaproteobacteria bacterium | reverse complement strand
TGGATAGAAAATGGTTAGCTCTGCAGGATATATAGCGATCCAGAGATACCTGACATAAGAAACCAGGGCATTTTCGAATTTTCCGGCCAAACTGATTGCTCCGCCAGAACTCATTGCACCAGATTGGCTCTGAATGGCATAAGTCACAATAGCTGAAACAAACACCAATATAAAATATGGCCATTTTTCAATTATCAGCCTGGAAACAGCCGGGCGTTTCAACTCCTGAAAACTGATCCGTTTCAATGGCCATATATCCAATAGCAACAACACGAATGGAGTTGTCACCAGCATCGGTTTCGACAATAAACCCATACCCAAAGATATAACAGATAACAAAAAGCCAGTCTTGCTTCTACTTTGGGTATAGACGTAGTAAAACCAGAGCGTCAGCATGAAAAACATGGTGCTGAGAACATCTTTACGCTCTGATAGCCAGGCCACGGACTCCACATGAGCAGGGTGGATGGCAAAAAGCATTGCAACTAGCCAGGACGCCCATAATTGTCCACTGACAGCCTTGAGAAAAGAAAATATCAATAAAGCATTTATGGTATGCAGAAAGACATTGACCAGGTGATGCTTACCCAGATCCATTCCGAAAAGTTCGACATCCAGCATTTGCGTTGCTGTAGTTAGCGGATGCCAATTGGATAAATGTGTTTGAGTAAAAACCTTGTATAAAGCTTCCAGGCTGAGCCCCTGGTTCACCAACGGGTTGTTGATAATGTATTTATCATCATCAAATAAAATGTAGCCATGACTGGACACTTGCGCATATAACGCAAAAGTCACAATCACCAGAATCAAGCCAGCCAATAAACTTCGTAGCGTGTAAATTTGCATAGATGATCAGGCAATACGGGAAGATATCATTTGATTGACCTCCTCCAGTGAGTAGTCGCTGGCCTTAATTGGATCTTGTAATTGAATCCTGGCATTACCACGAAAAACAACAGGCAATAAAACATGCCCCTGTTTTTCGACCCCGGAAATATGTAATGGATAAATACTGCATTTTACCTTGTTAGATAATCGAGCTGCTCCCGGTTTTAGCTTTACCGGGGAATCACCGGGTAAATGTATTTTTCCATGAGGAAAAATAGCCAGGACCTCTCCTGCTTCCAGCGCCTTGATTGCCAGGCGCATTGCATTGTCAGCCTGCTTACTTCTGTCAATCGGTATACAGCCCACCGCTTTAAACAACCACTTGAAACCAAAACGCTCATATTGTTCCCTGGCAATCAGAAAGCGCAGCGGTCTTGGGGTTGCAGCAATCATTAACATCGGATCAAGCCCCGATATATGATTGGATACCACAATCGCCGGGCCTGAATCATTTAAGGGAATAGTGACTTTATTCAAGCGATGATAGCGATGACAAAAAAGCCTGTTCATACCTTCAAGCACATTCAGAACAGGACTTCCCCAGTCAGTTTGATTGGCTTTTTTGCAGGCACTGATAAATCTGAACAGCAAAAAGACTATGATCAGAAGAATGATTAGAATGAATAAATAGCCCATAAACTGCTAGTCGCAATGAATTCCCACCTTAGTGGAAATAATTCACTTTTTCTTACCACCCTTCTGGTATACCTTGCGTTGAAACAAGTCTGTTCTTCGACTTACGACTCGATCGATAAATAAAATACCGTCGAGATGATCGATTTCGTGTTGTACGGCCCGGGCTTCGTAATCTTCCATATCATACTCGACAGGATTGCCACGCCGATCAAAGGCTTTCAGGTGTATGGTTTTTGCTCGAATAACATTTCCGGTGTAATCGGGAACTGATAAACAACCTTCCCTGCCCATTTCAAATTCATCCCATTGGGTGATTTCGGGGTTTACAAGAATCATGTGTCCATGATTGGGTACAGGTTTACGGGTATTCGAACAATCAACAATCACCACACGCTTAAACATACCCACCTGTGGAGCTGCAATGCCGACAGCTGCAGGACCATTCTGGCGGGTTGCTTCCAGGTCATCGATAAACTGCTGCAATTGTGGATCATCAAAATCTTCAACGGGCGCTGATACCTGTTTCAGTTTCGGATCCGGCAAATGCAGAATCTCAAGAATTGCCATACTATTCAGCCCACCATCATTTCAACGGGACTGACCGTCACATCAACATCGGGCATGACAGCCTTATCGACGGCTTGCTGTAATTCCTCATAGGATTTATCGGAATAGCCTTCAATCATCATGATGTAGACAGGGTTATCATCATGGCCGGCCACATCCGATGTTAAATCTAGAATATTAAAACCAGTCTCAGACAGAGCATTGGTCACACTCGAAACTATACCTGCCTGGTCAGCCCCGTTAACCCGTACCGTAATATTCGGCACGACATGTTTGTGTAGATGTCCTTCTATAGGATCAAGATGCATACATAAATCCAGCGAATCGATAACAGGCCCCAGCAC